>JBJTMW010000071.1:0-6712 GCA_046070715.1 Aquirufa sp.
TGTGAAGACGGGGGAATACAAATGGCATTACCAAACGACGCCAGGCGAGACGTGGGATTATACGGCTGTCCAACAAATGATTTTGGCCGATATGAAAATTGGAGGAAAAGATCGCAAAGTGATTATGCAGGCGCCAAAGAACGGATTCTTCTATGTGTTAGATCGGGAAACAGGGGAATTGTTGAAGGCGGACGCGTATACCTATGTCAATTGGGCAACGCACGTGGATTTAAAAACGGGCAGACCGGTAGAGACGCCAAATAGTCGTTATGAGAAATTCAATAAATTGGTTTCTCCGTCTCCGATAGGTGGACATAATTGGCAGGCGATGGCCTATAATCCGGTGACTAAATTAGTCTATATCCCTTCGCGTGAAATGTCATTTCCGCATGGAAACAGAGCGGATTTTAAATATGATCCATTGACGTGGAATACGGGTTCGAATCCAGATGAAACGAAGAAAACCATAGATGACCCAAAGGCACATAAGATGGAGGGACGCTTGATTGCGTGGGATCCTGTGGCTGGAAAAGAGGTTTGGCGTTCGCCGGGTGCGTCGATTTGGGATGCGGGGGTGTTAACCACTTCTGACTTAGTTTTTCAAGGAAATGCACAAGGTAAATTTTCCGCTTTTGAGGCGAAGACGGGGAAGAAACTTTGGGAAACAGATCTTAAATCAGGTATTATTGCCCCTCCAGTTACTTACTTAGTGGATGGGGTTCAATATGTGACCGTGGCTGTAGGCTGGGGTGGCGTGATGGGTTTATGGAACAAATTTACCGAAACCATCCAGCCGGGTCGCATTTTTACCTTCAAGATAGGTGGAAAAGGGAAGATGCCGGCCTTGATTCCAGCAGAGCCTAAAACGAAGTTGAATCAACCGGTTACAGCGAGTGCAGCTGAGCTAGCAGAAGGCGCAAAGCTTTTCACCGTGAATTGCGGAGGTTGCCATGATCTACATGCAGGCGGGTCTATTCCTAATTTAACTTATTCCAAACCAGAAATCCTACACATGATCGATGACATCGTTCGTAAAGGAATTTTCTTGCCTAAGGGGATGCCAAATTTTGGGAATCGCTTTACGGCACAACAAGTAAAAAACATACAACAATACATATATGCTGAAGCAAAAAAGAAGTAGTTTATTGGTAATAGGATTCGTCTTATGCACACTTTCGTCATTCGCCCAAAAGCGCAACCTCACTCTTTCCTTAATGCCAGACTCCTACGCGGTTTGTCGTTTAGCCCCAGATGCGAAAGTGCCTGATTGGGCCTACCAAGGATCGTTCTATTCCATCTCGAAAACAAGCGATGAATTATCCATTGTGGTGGATCAGCGCTTTGCGCCGGCTGGAATTAAGAAAGCAGAGAATTGGAAAGGGTTTAAGATTGATGGCCCGTTGGACTTTTCGATCACGGGAATTTTAGCGGCTTTGTCCAAGACTTTGGCAGACAATAAAATTCCTTTGTTCTGTGTGAGTACCTTTGATACAGACTATATCCTCGTGGAAAGTAAATACTACGAACAGGCGAAGAGAGTGCTCGCCATCGAAAATACGATTAAATAGCAAAAAAGGCTCACCATCAACGGTGAGCCTTTTGTGCTATTTAGCAATACTTCCCCAAACGAGGTGTCTGAATTTTTCATTAAAACGAGTAGGCTCAGGAGCAAGCTGGAAGAAAATCATCGCGAACATATCTTCCTTTCTATCGATCCAAAACTGGGTCCCAAAATAGCCTTTCCAGAAATAGGAGCCCGCTGTAATCGTTTCAAACTTCGCTTGCTCTTCCGGATAGACGTAAACAGTAACGCCCGCTTTAAATTGAGAACGTCCGGTTACGCCTAAGGCAACGCCATCTTTGGTAGCTACATCGAACAAGGGTTTTTCAATCATTTCGACGGTCTTTTTACTCAAAAGCTGTGTGCCGTCTAATTGTCCATAGTTCAATAACATTTGGAAAAAACGCGCATAATCATCTACATTACTGATGATATCGGTTCCACCCATGGCTAAGGGAGTATTGGTATTTTTGTAATAATCCATCGTCATTTCAGTCGAAAAACCCAACAGATTTTTACCTACTTCGTCCGAATACATACTCTTTTTACCCGTTTTATCTTGTGTATACACTTGAGACATATTTTTCCATTCGCTAGCAGGAACACCCACAAACGTGCGGTTCATTTTTAATGGTTGGAAAATTTCCTGACGTAAAAAGTCTGCAAAAGTGCGACCGTCTAACACCTCGATCACGCGTCCTAACACCTCTAGATTCATTCCATAGTTCCAGCTTTCACCGGGTTCATGGACTAAAGGCAATTTGGCCGTGGTTTGAGCGATGTCTGCTAAGGTTAATTTTGTCGAGGCTTTTGGAAAAGCAATCGTCACATTCGCGTTTAAATAGCCTTCACGTCCTAAACTGGAAAATGGGGGGTAGGCAATCCCGGATGTGTGCGTGAAAATATGCTTCATCAGAATCTTGTTTTTCGCAGGACGCGTGATGAATTTGTGTGCTAGTGTGTCGTATCCCACTAAGATTTGCATATTCGCGAATTCAGGAAGGATTTTTTCCAAAGGAGTATCCATCGTAAACAGCCCTCGCTCGTACAATTTCAAGCCAGCCACCGCGGTGATGATTTTGGTCATGCTCGCCATGCGGAACAAATGATCGGTGCGCATCGCTTCTCCTGTTTCTAGGTTTGCTTTACCAAAAGCTTTTTTGTACACCACTTTTCCATGGCGAACGACCATGCCGATGGAACCGGGGATGATTTGCTTATCACTTTGGGATGCTAAAAATGTCTCCACTCGTTGCAAGCCCTCTTTAGATAATCCGGCTTGAATAGGGTCGCCAGATGGTAGGTTTTGCGCGAGGGCGTTCAGCGCAAGGAATACGAATAGGATGAGTTTTTTCATTCGGGTGTTTTGTTTGAAATCAAAAATAGATTTTTTTATGCGGCTAAATCATACGAATTCAATTAAGCTTGTTCCCTTTTGCGCAAAACGGAACAAACTCAATTGATTAGAAATGCAGGTGTGGAGCCTTTGGTAAATAAAAATCAACAAATGAAAAAGGCCATCGGTTTTGTGCTGTGTTTAGTAGCGCTAACCAGTATCGCTCAATCAGAGCAAGCAGATCAAGTTTTGCAAAAAGCGCGGGTGTATTCTGTCCTGGATAAACGCCAAATTCCACCCAGCGGAGACAAGCACGATTACATGAGTCAGGGACCATATTGGTGGCCGGATTCTACGAAAAAAGACGGGAAACCTTACATTAGAAAAGATGGAGTGCGTAATCCGGAGATCGATTTGATTTCGGATTCGGAAGAAATGGATTTAATGACGGATGACGTGGTTTTGTTAACCAAAGCCTTTGAAAAAACGAAGGAGGAGAAATATGCCCGATTTGCAGCGAAATTAATTGAAACCTGGTTTTTAAATCTAGAGACACGCCAAACGCCGCATTTGAATTTTGGACAAGGCATCCCGGGCATCAACACGGGGCGCGGAATCGGGATCATCGAAACGCGATTATTATACAAGATTACGGATGCCGCCACTCGCTTGCGCGCTTCGCAGACTTGGACGGCTGAAAAACATAGCGCCTTGAAGGCTTGGTTTAGTGCTTATTTGTCCTGGCTTTTGGAAAGCCCAATAGGATTGGATGAGGCCGATGAGCACAATAACCATGGGACCTATTACGATGTGCAGGTGGTGAATTACGCTATTTTTCTGGGTAAAAACGACTTAGCTAAACAGCAACTTGAAGTCACTAAAAAGCGCATCGAATCCCAAATCAAACCCGACGGTTCTCAGCCACACGAAATCGCGCGAACGAAATCGCTGGGCTATTGTGTGATGAATTTAGAGGGCTTTTTCCTTTTAGCGGATTTTGCGAGTCAAATTAACGTGGATCTTTGGCACTATGAAAGTCCCTCCGGAGCTAGTTTAAAGAAGGCTTTCACCTATTTAATGCCTTACCTGACGCGTGAAAAAGCTTGGCCTCATCAGCAGATTGTGCCGTTTGATGAGAAGGAAGGGCAGGACTTAGTTCGCTGGGGTGATCGAAAGTTTTTGTCCAAATAAGTCCAAATGACCGAAAAAACCCATTTAAAACGAATTCGAGATGGCGCATATTAGGCTTGACTGTTTTTAATCGTATATTGAGCGGTAATTGTTCTAAAAAGATATGCCGGCTTCTATTCCGATCAGTATTCATGAAAAAAAGTGGTTAACAAAAATTATCCAGGAGGTCTATGGATTGCAGATTGTGGATGCGTATTCCTGCCAAAAACTCAGTGAGGAGCTCCAACTGCGCGCAAAAATTTCCATTTCGTACAATACACTGCGCCGGCTCTTTGGCATCATAAAAGGTCCCACCCATGCCTCTCGATTCACCTTAGATAGTCTCTGTAAAGGCTTAGGTTACGCTGATTTTGCGAGTTTTAAACAGTCCGCAAATCAATTTGAAAAAGATTTTTTCAATGAAATGCTCATCTTAAATCGGCTTCAAAACCGGCAGGACGATCAAGATATTTTAGAGATTGTCCGTCAATTTGAATTGAAGACCTGGGACGATGTGTATCAGTTGAAGTCGATTATTGATTTGTGTTTAGAAACGGAGAATTTTGATTTATTGACCCAGATATTTGGCTTGAAATTTGATACAGATGATCTGCAAGTTACCTGGCGTTTGTATGTTTCTTTTCAGTCGATATATGTCCAAAGCTGCAAAAACAACCTTCGTGTCATCGAGTACATTAAAGCTTTGCTGAAGACCAATGAATTAGCGCAGCGCATTTTATTGCAATTGTTTGTCGAGGAAGAATGCTTACAAGGCTATTATGGAGAATGGTTAGAAGCCACTTCGGAGGATTTAGTGGCGGATATGTCGGTATTTAAAAACGCCATGCTGTGTCAGCGTGCATTTGAAAACAAAGATTTGGAAGGGGCTAAAAGGCATTTGGCTTTAAGTAAAGAGGCTTTTTTTGCGAATAAGACCTACATGCATCCGAATTTAAAAGGACGAATTGCGGCATGGGATTTTATATTGTGGGGAAATCAATCGAGTTTTTATGATTTCTATGCGGGGATGGATGCCTTTTCAGATCGGGTCTCTTTTTTGGTCTTTTTCTATCGACTCTTACAAGTTTATCACGGAGATATTAGCCAATTCGACGCCATTTCAACCTTCGAGGTGGATGAACAATCCTTCTCATTTTCTTTCCCTGAGAAGCATAATTTGAATAAAATATACATTCTCAAGTCCCTTTATTTCTTGCAGAAGGGAAATCGGGAAATGGCGCGTGTATTTATGACGAAATTAAATTTGCGTTATACCTACAGCGGAGATAAGCGCTGGGTAGATGAGCAAGTGGCCAAAATTAAATCGGCATGCTAGGTTTTCTATTTATTTTTTTCAGTTCAGTCGCTTTTGGGTTTAGTAATGCCTACTGGAAAAAAGCGATTCAAGGCTATTCTTTTTTACAAATTATTTTCGTTCGAGGGCTCTTTACGACCTGCTTCTTTGCCGTTTGTACCTGGCTAGATCAGGAATATGGATTGTTTCAAAATTGGTTAGGCGTTTCGCCTGCCTCTACATCGCAGCAATGGGGTCTGAGTTTCGGCTTGTGTTTTTTTAGTGCGTTTGGGCTGTATTTTTTTGTCCAATCCTTGCAGTCTAAAGCAGTCACACTGGTGGCACCTATATCATCGATTAATCTGTTTGGTTTATTAACGACGGTCTTTGTTTTAGGGGAATCCTGGGGGATTCGATCCAGTTTAGCCTTGGTTTTTGTTTTCCTAGGATTGTATTTTCTGTTTCAAAAAGAGTTTCAATTTCATGGAATGCGCGCCCTCGGAAGTGCAATCAGCGGAGGTTTGCTGAGTTCTTTTTTCTGGGGAATCTCCTACACCTTGTTCAAATTTCCGGTAGCCTGGTTAGGCGTATTGCCCTTTACCCTATTGTTAGAGGGGAGTGTTACCTTATTAGTAGGCGTGTTTTTATTGTTCCAAAAACAGGTTTGGCAAAAAATCCCCCTGGGTCCCGTCTTGGTTTTAGCCCTCTGTGTGATACTAGGATCCACTTTTTTGCATTTGGCCTATTCCAAAGCGTCCATGACCCAAATCATTTTTGTAGGTAAGTCTCAACTCGTTTTAACCTTATTTTTTGGCCGAATACTCTACCACGAAAAATGGAGTATAAACCAAGGCATAGGGATAGCCTTACTGATCTTATCGATCTACATCATCGCCTAAAGCATCATCGCTAGGTAACTTTTAAACCCAAAAGCCTCCTTCGGTCGTAAATACCGCAGGGAACAAAACCTGTTTTTCGTCAAGGCGATAAAGGTATCCGTTAAAACCAGATTTTCGATCGTCTTCACCTGAACTACATCATTCACAGGGAAGGTATTCACTAACTTTTTCCAGCGGAATAGGTGGAGCGAATACACCTCGATCAAGCCATCGCGAATGATAACTTCGTGACCCTCTTTACCCATTAATAAAACGTAAAAAGGACTTTTGCAGAGATAGTGTTTTGTTTCCATAGCGTTTTGTTCTATGGTATAAAACTACGCTAACCGTTTGATACATCCTTTGGCCAAATAGGGCCAAATGTGTTCAAACAAGTCCAACTACTCATAGCAATCCATCCCGATAGGCGCGCCATCCGGAATCGCCGGCGTCTGCATCGGTTTCCAATCCGC
>JBJTMW010000072.1:0-6250 GCA_046070715.1 Aquirufa sp.
GCCTCCGCCGCTCCCCTGAATAGTGTGGAGGGATTTATCCGACAGGTCGTGGGATGGCGGGAATTTGTCCAATTGTTGTATCGCAAAATCGGAGTGCAACAGCGCACGACAAATTATTGGGGATTTACGAAAGAGATGCCTACGGCTTTTTACAATGGAACAACAGGAGTGGAACCGATCGACCAGACGATTCGCAAGCTATTAAAAACCGGTTACAATCACCACATCGAACGTCTGATGGTGCTGGGGAATTTTATGCTTTTGTGCGAAATCAAACCGGATGCGGTTTATCGCTGGTTCATGGAACTGTACATCGATGCTTATGACTGGGTCATGGTACCTAATATTTATGGGATGTCACAATTCGGCGATGGCGGATTGATGACCACGAAACCCTATATCTGCGGCTCGAATTACATCCTGAAAATGAGTGATTATCCGAAGGGCGAGTGGCAAGAAATTTGGGATGGATTGTTTTGGCGATTCTTGGATAAACAACGCGAAACGTTTCGTAAAAATCCCCGATGGGCGATGCTGATTAGTACCTGGGACAAGATGCCTTTGAAAAAAAGAGAGGCTCATCTTTCGCGCGCGGAAACTTTCTTAGCTCAATTGTCTGCTTAGTTTATTCCAAAACGAAAAGAAGCTATTGAACTCCCCTTGCAAGCCAGGGGCTAATGACGGATGCACTTCGCGAATACCCTGAAAATGGGCATTGATGGGATGATCACGAAAAATGGCCTTGACATGTAGATCCGAATATTCCCCATAATAGACTTGAATCCCCGGAATGTTTTCGGCGAGCGAAAGGATAAACTCCATCGTTTTAGGAGCCATCGGATGTTTCACAAAATGACTTGGTTCTAGGACCAGAATCCGATTGCCAACTTCCCCCTCATGGAAGGTAGGATCTAGCGTGTAATGGGTGTAAATGAAAGTGGGAATTCCATCGATTAATTCCAGCGGTTTCGTCCTAGGCGGAGTAAATGGAAGCGATGCTTCAACCGAACTGCATAAATGTTCGGGCGGGGTTTGCAAAGGCAAATCCTCGTAGTCAAAATCCAAGAAAGTGCCTCTTTGCTGACTCCCTGTATAGCGATTGATATTCTCCTGATTCGCGTAATACAATTTGTTGCTGAAGGTACCGGCGCACCATTGCCAACTCAGCGCATTGCTGGCCAAATCACCGTCCAACAAATGGTAATACATCCACTGGGCAGGTTCAAGCCAATGGTATTTGGCCACATTGCAAATCGTCGCGGCAAGGTACATGCGCAGATGATTGTGGAGATAACCTGTTTCAGCAAATGTGGCTAAATGCGTATCCAAGGCCTTGATTCCTGTATTTGATTCTAATATGGCACGAGGGATTCCAAAGCGCTCAATACCCTCCTGCGGATGGCGAATATCTTCGAAAATAGCATCGCCCTTTTGAAACCAGGTCCGCGTGTAAAATTCGCGCCAAGCTAATTCTTGGATAAATTTTTCGCCTTGTGCTAAACCAATTCCGCGGTCTTTTAACCGTTTCACGACTTGGGGAACGGTGATAAATCCACGGGATAAATAGGGAGAAAGATAAGACACACCTCCGGTGATGAAGTTGCGTGAACGAGCATATTTCTCTACGTCAAATCGATCGATTTGCGCCAGTATTTCTTCGCGTTTTGTCGAAAACTTCATTAGCGCTTACTGATTTTATTCATGCTGATGCTGCGTTGCAGCGTGCATTTGAAACGCGGATCTAGGGCTACGCGTTTTTGCAGGTGTTTGGTATTCCGACCGGCCATCCGCTTCCGCCACATGCGGAAACTCGACTCCTTGCTATTCTGGCGCATGAATTCGATGACCTCTTTTTCCTTCAGGCCAAACTGAAATTCGATCGCTTCAAAAGGTGTGCGGTCTTCCCAGGCCATTTGGATAATGCGGTCGATATCTTCGTCCGAAAACTTATTTGCTACGTCTACACTTTTCACCACAATAGATGATTTGGTCCCAATTCTTCTCCCACTTCTTGCGCCAGGCAAAAGGGCGGTTGCAAACGGGGCAGATTTTGGAGGGTAAATGTTGTTTTTTAACGCCTTGCATAAAAAAAGGGCTTGCCTATAAAAGACAAACCCTTTTCTAATCAGAATGTTTCAGACTAGAACAACTTCTCCTGTGGAGGTGTACCTCCAGCTAAACGGATATACACGGTAGCCTGACCACGGTGGTGCGTTTGGTGCTCAAACGCTTTATCGATTGCTTGACCTTTCGTCATATCGAAACGACCAAATAATTTAACCGTCTCCGCTAATTTCGCATCCGGTGCATTTTTGATCGCATTGATCGCAAAATCATAGGCAGCTAAAACCTTTTCCGTTACGCTTGCTTTTGCTACATCATTGGATTTTTCCAAATCCTTCGCCGTAGGCGCTACGTCCGTTGCCGTTCCCACAAACATGTAAATCGCATCAGAAAGGTGAAGCATTTGGCCAGCAAAAGAACGCATTTCTTTCGTTGGCTTTAAGGCATAACCCGATTCCGGCATCGCGTCAAGATATTCTTTCGTGTAAGCACGTGCGCGCTCCCAATCTTTAATTAAGTTTGCCTTAGGTGTTTGCGCCTGAAGGCTAGTGGCCACAGCTAGAATGGCAAAAAAGGTGAATAGTTTTTTCGTGATCATTATAATTTATAAGGGTTGTTTACTCGTTTATTAACTGTTTTTACCAAATTACTTTTGAAAGGACTTTTAGGAATCAGACCTGCTTTATGGTGCACATCTGAAACAGGCTTTTGTTGTTTCGATAGCATTCCGCCTGACTTTAGTTTTCGAATATTCTTCATGTTACAAATTTAACTATAAATATATCCTAGCAAAAAGGGGATTTTATTGCTTATTATAGTGAGATTAAGTTAGGAATAAGGTTTTTTAGATACTTAATATGTCCCAAATTTGAAAAGACAACTTTGCCATTTTCAACTGTTGCCATGTGCTCAGGGATTCTTGCATGAGCAGAGCCTTCAAATATATCTATAAAATCAAATTGCGAATAATACTTATCCAGGTTTCTTAAACCTGCATAATATCTTCGCTCCACTTCAAATTTAGGCACAAAATGCCCACCATTTTCTACCCTAATTGAAACACGTTTATTCGCTAATTCAACAGATTCCAAGCAAAGAAATAGTAGAAAAAGGTTATACCCTTTGGCTTTAAATTTATCAGGCCAAAACATCGGTTCGCTATCAAAATTAGTTTCAAAAGCAAAGTCTTTACCACTTTCCCAGGCTTCTTCAATCTCGTTTTTCAAATCTGATGAGGCCAAATTATGTGCCATTTGTTCCTTAATATCTATATCTATTAAGGCCTTATATCGGTTCAAAAAATGGAAATCATAATCAAATGGAATCGTATTCGACGAAGGGACTAAGTACTTTGAAAACGAAGATTTACCAGAGCCGTTACACCCAGCAATGACCAGCAACCGTGGTTTATGCATTATTGAATTGAGGTGCTACTTTAGGGGATTTATTCGTACTACCTGATTTAACATGTGACTCGTAGACCTTAATTTGTTGTCTAACGGCAGGCATTGCTTTCTCCAATTGCTTTTGAAAAAAAATAATTCGTTTTTCAGTATTTGAGAAGTTTTCCATCATTGAAGAATTATTGCAAGACAAAATTACAATTTAATTTCAGTATTAAAATCCAATATGTTTATAATTAACATATTACACCTGTACCTCGCCTCGCAAATATAACACAGCTTCGCCCGCAATTTCCACGCGATCCTCCACTAATTTACAAGTTAAGTCCCCTGTCCGTAAAGATAATTGACGAGCCGTTAATTCCGTTTTGCCTAAAACCGAAGACCAATATGGTGTCAAAGTCGTGTGCGCAGAACCCGTCACCGGATCTTCATTCACGCCACAGGCTGGTCCAAAAAAGCGGGACACAAAATCCGTCGTTTCGCCCGGAGCGGTTACAATAATCCCGCGAACAGGATGCTCTTTTAATGCTTCGAAATCAGGTTGCAAGGCCAAAATTTCTGCTTCAGAATCGTAGACAAAAAGATAGTCCGTTTTGCCTTTAAAAACTTTGACAGGCGCCTGAGATAATCCAATCACAAACACTGGCTTTAAGGGTAATTCCGATAAGGTATCCACCGGAAAATTTAATGCCAAAACGGAACCGTTTCGACTAACCGTCAAGAAGCCGCTGCGTGGTGAATGAAAATTGATTTGGTCCCCTGAAAAACCCAATTCATTGAACAAAACATACGCGCTCGCTAAGGTCGCATGCCCACACAAATCCACTTCAACTGTGGGTGTAAACCAGCGAATTTCATAGCGGTCGCCGGAAGAAACGAGGAAAGCCGTTTCTGCTAAATTATTCTCCGCAGCGATATTTTGCATCACGGCATCCGGAAGCCACGAATCTATGGGGCAAACAGCTGCAGGATTGCCTTTAAAGCGTTCGTTCGTAAAGGCGTCGACTTGGTAAATAGGGATTTTCATTAGCCTAAAATTACGGCATTTTCTTTAAATCCTTTAAACGTCAAATAAATCCCCAACGAAAACTCCCAAAGGGCAATAGGAACCGCGGATAACCCGGCGATAGGCGCGCGCTGATCGTACACTCCATACAAAACAGCTACATCGCCAGCCACTAAAGTAAAGGCTCCGATGATTCCGATGATGGGTAAAATGCGGGGAACCAATCGGGTTTGGTACAAGAGTGTTCCGAGCAGAAAACCATTGACGGCGGGGATAAAACTTTGGCTAATTAAAAACAAACGGTCATAGAGCATCACTAATCCTCGGGAAACCAGCTGTGCTTCTGCACCCAGAGAGCGCAAATTTAATACTGTTAACAAACTCGCCACACCCACAAAGATCAAAGTAGCTTCTAAAATCCGAGCAGCTACAAAACCCAAAGCAAGCATTTCATTTTGCTTCTTCAACAGCGGATAAAAAGCAAGTGCCGTCCCGATACAGGCCAAAGCCATCACCAATTCTAACATTCCTCCGAGCACTACATCATTCGATGGAGCTGAGCCGAGAACAAAATTAGGCTGGTGAATTTCGTGGTAAAGCGACAAAGTCGGGATCGAAATAAAGGTCAACAGGTAGAGAATACCGGCGGTCAGAGAAGTTTTGCGAGATGCTGTCATGGGTGCAAGTACGACAATTTTTTGATTTCAAAAATGGATTATTATTTAAACGGCATTTCCGCTATCTTTGAATTAAATGAATACCCTACAAATCCTTCCGGCTACTTTAGAAGACCTCGCTACCTTGCAAACCATCGGCAGAAAAACCTTTGCGGAAACTTTTGCGGATAGTAATTCGGAGGAAAATTTAGCGGCCTATCTCGAAGAGGGGTTTTCTAAAGATAAACTCGAGGCGGAGCTTCGAAACGAAAATTCCCGGTTTTACTTTGCCCTTCAAAAAGAGGAAGTTATAGGCTATTTGAAAGTGAATTTTGGGGATGCGCAAAGTGAAAAACAAGATCCAAACGCACTAGAAATCGAGCGCATTTATGTGTTACAACAATACCACGGAAAACAGGTAGGGGCTTTACTTTACGAGCAAGCTTTAGCGATCGCGAAAGAGCGAAAGGCGCCCTTTATTTGGCTAGGGGTTTGGGAGGAGAATCCGAGGGCGATTCGATTTTATCAGAAACAGGGATTCGTGGAATTTGGGGAACATATCTTTCAATTAGGCGACGATGCGCAACGAGATGTGTTGATGAAGCTGGATCTTCGCGGAGTCCAAATTCCGTAATTTTGGTAGAAATACCCGTAAAATGTATAGGCATTACGAAACATAAATCAGCTACATTTAGCTGTATTTAACCTATCGTAATGAAAAAAATCCTTTTAGGCCTCTGCCTCCTGTTTACCCTACCTACTATCGCACAAGAAAATGCGCCTCGCGTTCAAACCGCTTCTGGCATAGTCCGCGGAACAATCGAAAACGACGTAGCTATCTTTAAAGGAATTCCGTATGCAGCCGCGCCCATTGGCGAATTTCGCTGGAGAGCTCCACAACCTGTTCAATCTTGGACGGGCGAAAAAGATGCCAGCACCTTCTGCAAAGACTGCGGACAAGCTGGTTTTTCGGCAGCAGGCAGAACCAAAATATCGCCTAATTCCTCCGAGGATTGCCTCGCACTCAACATTTGGAAACCCGCAAACAGCCATGCGAAACTTCCTGTGATGGTCTGGATTCACGGTGGAGCTTTCGTTTTTGGAAGTGGAGCGAATCC
>JBJTMW010000073.1:0-6234 GCA_046070715.1 Aquirufa sp.
TGCGGTGAATCAAATGTATGCCACTTATTTATACGCGGGTACCTTGCAGGCAGGTGTAGCCTCCGTGTTCCCTACCTATTGTTCTCTTCATTTATCGGGGGGTAATTTGCACGATGGAGGATTTAATTCGACTTTTTTTGATCTCCACCTAGAAGAAAATGGAACGATTACTCTAGGCAATACGGCTCATACGATGCGTTTTTCTAATTTGGGTTTTATTTCTGCTAGGTTGCTGACGTTTGCGGTCAGTGAGGGAACGGTGGCGGAGGCCGGACTTACGGCTTATGGCGCTCACACGGCTAGCTCTACGTCCTTTGTGAATGTATTTGGGAAAAAACAAAGTGCTGTCATTGGAGGAATAAACCGTTTTGGCACGGTTTTATCCACGGTGCTAGGCTCCGTAGCTAATCCGGTTCGCGTGATTATGGGTTTTGATTTAAATAGTTACCAATTGCCTCAATATCAGTTTTATAATACCAGCCTGGCGAAGTATTATACCGCCACGACAAAGCCTTATGCGCTCTATATGTGGGAACTAATGCCCCTAGCCCCTAAATAACTATTTCGACCCGATCAACAAGCCTAAGCCTACGACATACAGAAGCAACATGATGTTGAGCAATTTGTGCGTTTCCGACGAGGCATTTTTGAATTCTTTCCAAATAAAGATCCCCCAAACCGCCGCCACCACAGTTGCCCCTTGGCCTAGGCCATACGAAACCGCAGCTCCTGCTTTTTCAGAGGCGAGAATAGATAAGGCCATTCCCACAAACCAGATCGCGCCACCTAAAATACCCACCAAATGATCTTTCGGCGATCCCACTAAATAGTGCGCGAAATTCAAAGGAGCGCCGGAGAATGGCTTTTTCATTTGGAAGGTATTGAAGACTAAAGAACTCGCAAAAACACCTACCGCGAAAATGACCAAAGCCGTGTAAGGCGTCAATTTCCCCACCTCAGGAGCGGCAAAATTCACGGCCATCGAAGCCGCGACGTATTTGTAGAAAAGGCCCATTAAACATCCTGCAAGCACAGAAAGCACTAATCCTTTATTCGAAGCAGCAGCGTTAGATATCGATTTATACGCTCTCGCATTCAATAAAATGGCGATCGCAATTAAAGCTACTCCGCCAAAAATCAACAGCGGATTCCCCTGCGGATCCGCTAAATAATTCACTAAAACGCCTAATACCAAGGCAATACCAATACCCACCGGAAAGGCTACAGACATCCCTGCGATACCAATGGCAGCGACCAAGAGAATGTTCGCGGCGTTAAATAAAACCCCACCTATAAAAGCAGATTGCAAGTTTTCACCACTCGCTTGCGCATAATCAGCCAGGAATCCCCGTCCTTGGGTTCCACTCGATCCTAAGGTGAAAGCCAGAATCAATGACGCCAAAACGATCCCGATGGCATAATCCCAATAGAATAATTCGAAGCGCCAGGAGGAGGACGAAAGCTTTTGGGTATTTGCCCAAGAGCCCCAGCAAAGCATCGTCACGATGCACAATAAAACGGCAGATGAATAGGTTTCGATAATGAACATAGCGCTTATTTTAGGTTTCCTAAACGGTAATATTTGTCATTCGTGGAGATAAACGGCTTTTCTGCATACACGATCGCATCGAATAATTTACAATCATAGCCCGCCACTTTGTTCAACACTTTCAGCTTCACGTGGTGTTTCCCCGTGGCTAATTTATATTTCCAAGTAATCTCGTGGCGTCTCGTTGTAAAGGCCACCGGAAGCTTTACTTTTTCAAACAGCTTGCCGTCTATGAAAACCTCTAGGTCGAATGTCCCCGGATCTAATGACGCCCATTTCGCGGTTTCGCCGCGCACCACGAAGCCATTTCCTTCGAAGTCGAAGTCATATTCGTCGGTCAAATTTTTTCCGATGTTGATTTTTTCGGTAGGGAATGAATGGTCGAAACTTTGTTCGAAAGCAACCGCTTTAGGGGCAGAATAGGGAATGCTTACGGCATTTTCAGAAACGGTTCCCCCGTTATTTTTAATGTTTTGTAAGGCGTGTTTGAAGCCGATTTCGTATACATCATTCAGGGAGGTGGATGTGTATTTGAAGTCGATGTCTTCCGCCTCTTTCAAGCCTAATTTCCAGTAAGCCGGAATCTTATCGTATCCGATCATGGCTCCCAAAATTCCTCCCGCAGATGATGGATTACAATCCGCGTCTTGCCCGCAACGGGTTGCGATTTCGATCGTTTTGCCAAAATCCCCGTTCCCGTACAATAGTCCTATCACCACATAGGCTGAATTCACTGTTGCATCGATGTTAAACGGAGCGAAAACGCCGTCCGGACAACCGATGTCGTTTGCCCATTTGTTTTGGACTTCTAACCAGGTTTTGGTCCAGTCGTTCGGGTATTGTTTGTGCCATTTGATGACATCTGAAATACATTTGTAATATTGGCTGTTCGCTGGGATGGTTTTCAAAGCCTCGGAAACCACCTTGTTAATGTCATTATTGATGAATGCTAACGTATAGCAGGCCCCTAAATAAACTCCGCCATAATAGCCATCGCCATAGTTCATGATGTGCCCGATTTTATCGGAGATTTTCGATGCCGCATTGGGCATACCCGGTGACATTAAACCAGCGAAATCGCATTCGATTTGGTAATCAATACAATCCGCATGTGGATTATTTTCCCAATATCCAGACGCAGGGGGCATCATTCCGTTCAAGATATTATAGCGCCCCGCTTGATTTGCATGCCAAAGTGCATAGCCCGCATTCGCATAGGCCTTCGCGTGTGATTCGATGGGCGCATTCAATCCCTCTTTTTCGAATACCTCTACGAAGGTTAAATCCATATACAAATCATCGTACAATCCCGGATTGTTGATCATCGTATTTTTGAGATAGCCATCATACCACGGGATGGGGTGGTAGGAATTGATCATCGTCCCGTTGTAGCGAAACTCGACAGGTCCGCCAAAAGTCACACCGATCGTTTGGCCAGCCCAGCCTCCCTTGATTTTGTCTTTCAAGACGGCTTTGCTCATTGAGATATTTTGCGCTTGCGCCGCTAGTGTGATGAAACAGAAGAAAAGTAATTTTTTCATGGTTGTAGGTTTTGATACACGTACTGATGCATCAGTTTTTCAATAAATGCTGTGTGCTTGATACTGGTGCCTATCGTGGCATTCGCAGGCTTCGATGGATCAAGTCTAGTAAAACCTTTGTCGTCCACGTAAACATGTACTTTTTCGGTGGTGAATAGTTCTGGATTCGTTTCCATTCCGATGGCTACCGGGTCAAAAAGGGTAGGGGTTTCTTGCCCCCACAAAATATAAAGCCCTTGCATCGCACTAGTGAGAGGCGACTGGCGCATCAATAATTTCAATCGATTTTCCGCGGACAATTTGACCATCGCCGTCACATCCAATCCTGCATAAATAATATTCGCGCCAGATTGAACAAAAGCCTTTGCGGCAGGAATGTCGCAAGTTACATTCCATTCGGCATCCACTTTCGAACTTCCGTCGTAGCCTATTTTAAACGAACCAAACATCGCATAGATGGCTTTCGCTTTTTGCAATTCGGCTCCTAAGGGTGCCAAATTCGTCACCGGTCCCACCGAGAAAATAATGACTTCTCCTGGGTATTTTTTCAATTGTGATCGAATGAAATCGGTGGCGTCCGGTGCTTTGTTTTTCAATGGAGGGAGGCCGATTGCCTGCCGGTATTGGTTACTAAATTCGGGGCGTTCTTTGGGCTTAAAACCCTTCGCCCAATAAAACTGATCCGCGTACCAATTCGCGCGATCAGAGCTAGTAGAGGTGTTCTTGCCCACATAAACGGGAACATGAGTTTCCCCGATTACAGCCAAAAATTTCTGTGCCAAAAAGGCGCGATCCTCCGTGCGGCCGTAGCAAGTGGTAATGCCCAAAATTTCGTAGCGATCCTGCAACGTCAACAAATAACCTAAGGCGTAAGCATCGTCGATGTCATCGCCGAGGTCGCAGTCGAAAATGACTTTCTGGCGGTTTTGGGCGACCAATGAAAAACTAATAAGAAAGAAAAGGATTAGTTTTTTCATAGTTCATTTAGTCTAGGCATCGAGGCTTGCGCTCCTAATCGGGTAACGGAAATGGAGGCGGCTTTGCAAGCAAAAGTGATGGCGTCTGGCCAGCTCATCCCCTCAGATAAACCCACGACGAGTGCGCCATTGAAGCAATCTCCAGCTGCTGTCGTGTCCTGAGCCACCACTTTCGCGACTGGAATGTGTTGCGTTTCGTAAGCCGTTTTGTAGATGGCACCTTCGGCGCCTAAGGTAATAATGACGTGTTGAACGCCTTTATTTAGCAATATATTCGCCGCTTTTTCCGCAGTTAGCAAATCTGTCACAGCAACTCCCGTCAGTATTTCCGCCTCTGTCTCGTTAGGCGTAATGGCATATAAATGCGGAAATAATTCAGCGGGTAGCTCTGCGGCGGGAGCAGGATTTAATACGACCTTTAGGCCTTTTTTCGCCGCTTTCGCGGCAGCATATACCACTGTCTCTAGTGGAGTTTCTAATTGAATCAAAACAAAATCGCCTACCTCGAAAATCTCAGACGCGTTGTCGATGTCGGCTTTGGAAAGGCAATTATTAGCTCCAGACGCCACAGTAATGCAGTTTTCACCTTTGGCATCTACATTAATCAACGCAATTCCTGAGGGAGCAAATGCGTCTTGCGTCACAAACCGCGTGTGAATTCCCTCATTCTTAAACTGCTGCAAGGCCGTCTCCCCAAACACATCCTTTCCCACCTTGCACACAAAATGAACCTCTCCTCCCAGACGAGCCGCAGCCACTGCCTGGTTCGCACCTTTGCCGCCTGGATTCATGAAGAAGTCCCCGCCCAAAACGGTTTCGCCCGGCGCAGGCAAATGAGCCGATTTGATCACCATATCCGTATTTGAACTTCCGATTATTGTGATTTTCGTCATTTTTACTCGTTTTTATCGTATTTATTCTCTGTAAATTAATAATTATTTTTCAATTTCTGCTTTACCTTTGCGTCGTGAAACGCATCGTCGCTCTTTTATTGTTCTTAGCTATGCAGGTTCCTTTGATGAATCAATGGGGTGCCGTGGCCTACTACCGCATTAATCGCGATTATATTGCAGAAAACCTTTGCGTGAACCGCGATAAACCGATGTTGAACTGTAATGGCCAATGTTATTTAGCGAAAAAACTAAAGGCTGCAGAAGAGAAAGAGCAGAAATCGAACTCCGAGCGTTTAGAAAAAATGCCGGAGGTAGTATTGAGCTTTCAAGCGATTCAACCTGTTTTTACTGTCCGTTTCACCGCTTCAGCACTTGTTGAAAATCATTTCACATCCACGGAATTCTTCCCTATTTCAGCCGCTAAAGGCTTTTTTCATCCTCCACAGGTCTAATTAATTTTCTTGATTCGATTCCTGCGGCATACCGTCGTGGGCATTCCTCATTTTAATTAATTATACATGAAACAGCTATTTATAGTGGTGTTATTAGCTATAACATCCCTAGCGCAAGCGCAAAAAATTAAAGTACTTAATTCGATTACAAACGAGCCTATCGTAGGCGCTAGCCTAAAAAAAGGCGATAAAACAATTTCCATTTCAAATGAAAGAGGGGAATTCCAAGTTAAAGAAAAGGGAGAATTCACGGTAATGGCTTTAGGTTTTAAGGCAGCTAAAACGACCGGGGAAACAAGCCCAATTTTTCTAGAGGAATCCACTCAAACCTTAGAATCAGTCGTGGTGACTGCCTCTCGCCAAGCGGCGACGCGTGCGGAGACGCCTGTAGCCATTCATAAAATTGGTTCTGCGCTGATTCAAGATACGAAGGCGCATCAATTAACGGAGATTATCAATAAAGTTCCGGGTGTGGTGATGTTGGATTACAGAAATGAACAACACGGGATGGGTATTCGCCAGCCTTTTGGCACATCAGCTTATTTCTTGTACATGGAAGATGGGCTTCCATTACGTCCATTAGGGGTATTTAATCACAATGCCCTAATTGAATCGAATTTGCAAGGATTGAATTCCGTAGAGGTAATTAAAGGGCCAGCTTCGTCTCTTTATGGTCCAGAGGCCGTGGGTGGTGCGATTAACTTGATCACAAAGACCGCACCTGGAATTCCAACGGCTCAAGTAGGCTTTCAAGTAGATGAGTGGGGATATAAGCGAGTGCAGTTTACGGCGGGAGCTCAATTGGGTAAAAAATGGTCGATC
>JBJTMW010000074.1:0-4737 GCA_046070715.1 Aquirufa sp.
AATGACCGTGCGGCCAAACCACTCTTTCACAATCGTATCGTTCGCATCTAGTTCGAAAACGGCGGAGAATGTTAATTTATCCTCATTAGGACGAAGAGAACAAAGTCCGTTCGATAGTTTTTCTGGCAACATAGGCACTACGCGATCGACTAAGTAAACCGACGTGGCACGCTTATAGGCTTCGATATCGAGTACACTCCCGGGTTTCACATAATGGGAAACGTCAGCGATGTGAACACCGATTTCGGTGTTGCCGTTTTTTAGTTTTTGGTAAGAAATTGCATCGTCAAAATCTTTCGCATCGATCGGATCGATCGTGAAAGTCAACACGTTGCGCATATCCTTGCGCTTCTTAATTTCGGTAGCAGGAATCTGCACTAAGATCGAGGCAGCGGCCTTTTCTACTTCTTCGGGGAAGTCGTACGGCAATCCGTATTCCGCTAAAATCGAGTGCATTTCGGTGTCGTTCTCTCCCGCTTTACCTAGCACTTTGATGACACGACCCTCGGCCTTTTTACCATCCGAACCCCAACGAGTTACTTCTACAATGACTTTATCAAGATGCTTTGCATCCTTGATTTCGAACTTAGGCAAGTAAACATCTTCGTAGATTTTCTTCGAATCCGGGATTAAAAACGAATAGTGCGGAGTCACTTGAATAACACCCACTAATTCGGCAGAACGACGTTCCAATATCTGTACAACCTCTCCTTCCGGGCGGTCATTTTTTCTCTTTTCTGATGGGCGACGCGCTTGGACGATGACTTTATCCCCGTCTTTGGCATTATTTAAATCCGCCGAAGCCACCCAAATATCCTTCCCCCCATCTTCCGGAATCACAAACGCAAAACGCGCATTCACATGATCCACCCGGCCTGTCACCTGGAAAGATTCGTTATCAAAGCGAATATTTCCCTCCTCATTTTTGATCAAGCGATTCTCCGCAATCAATTTCGCGACTAGATCAGAATAAATCTCCTTCGTCTTGCGATCGCGAATGGCAAAAGCCTTATGTAATTGGTTCAAAGAATACGAACGGTAGTCGTTCAATTCAAAAAACTCCAATATTTCAGCCTTCAAGCCGCTCAAAAATTTCAGTTCCTTAGGGGAAGCCATGGTATTTCAATTCAAATTATCCTGCAAGGTACACATTATTGATTTCTTAATTCCTAATTCGGCATTGTATTGCTATCTTTGAGCTTGTTTTTCAGCATTTCTTAGATGAACCGTTCCCGCATTGCCCTCTTTTTACTGCTTGTTTTCGCCCTCACCGGCGCTTACTTTGTTTGGAAGCCTGCGGCGGAGGTACCAGTTGTGGAAGTTAACATCGTGGAAACGCCTGATTTCAAGGCGGATTCAGCCTATCAGTATATTGCGCAACAAGTGGCTTTTGGCCCGCGTGTTCCGGGTTCTGAGGCTAGTACAAATACCCTGAAGTTCTTGGTTGCCAAATTAAAATCCTACGGCTGGACCGTGACGGAGCAGCCTTTTACGGCATTCCGCTACGACGGCAAGAAATTGCAGGGCACAAATATCATCGCTCAATTTCAGCCAGCTATTGCAAAACGTATTTTACTATCGTCCCACTGGGATGCCCGCAGCATCGCGGACAAAGATTCGGTGCGTAAAGACGAGCCAATCGACGCTGCAAATGACGGCGCAAGTGGCGTGGGAGTCTTATTAGAAATCGCGCGCAACTTGCACGAGGCCAAGAATAAACCGGCAGTGGGGGTTGATATCGTCCTTTTTGACCTAGAGGATCACGGGGAACCGGAAGATTATACGGGTGAACACAAGCCGAACAGCTGGGCTTTAGGCTCACAACATTGGACTGCGAACTTGGTTCCAGCGAACTACCGTCCTTATTATGGTATCTTATTGGATATGGTGGGCGGAAAAGGCGCGATGTTCCCGCATGAGGGGACTTCGATGCAATATGCGCCGGGCATTGTGCGCTCGGTTTGGGCGACGGCGGCGGATTTAGGCTACAGCAATCTCTTTGTAGATCAAGATGCCTTTGGGATTTCAGATGACCATACGGCGGTGAATGAGGTTGCCAAAATCCAAATGATTGATTTAATTGATTTACGCGCGTCGAACGGCGGCTTCGAGTTTGGAAGCTTCCACCACACGCATGCAGATAATTTAGCTAACATCGACAAATCGACCCTGAAAGCGGTCGGCCAAACACTTTTACAGGTTCTATACCGAGAATAATCCATGGAAGAAACAAACTTACAACAGGTTCATTTAAATGACCTTCACGTGTCGCTAGGAGCGAAAATGGTGCCCTTTGCTGGCTTTAATATGCCCGTATTGTACACGAACCTGATCGAAGAGCACCTCTGTGTGCGCAATTCGGTAGGGGTTTTCGACGTGAGTCACATGGGTGAATTCTTCCTGAAAGGGGACCGCGTTTTGGACTTCATACAATACGTGACGTCGAACGACGCGTCTAAATTAGTGGACGGGAAAGTACAGTATAGCTGTTTGCCAAACAATGAGGGCGGCATCGTCGATGACCTATTAGTCTACCGGGTGAACGCAACAGAATACATCTTAGTCGTGAACGCATCGAACATAGAGAAAGACTGGAACTGGATTTCCTCACACAATACCTTCGGGGTGGAGATGGTAAATCGCAGCGACGAGTATAGTTTGTTAGCGGTGCAGGGGCCGAAGGCGATTTTGGCACTTCAAAAATTAACGTCTGTCGTTTTAGCTGACATGCCTTATTATTCCTTCAAAATAGGCGAAATGGCTGGTTTCTCTGACATCATCATCTCGAACACGGGTTACACCGGTGCGGGAGGATTCGAGATTTACGTTAAAAACGAAAACGCCTTAGCGATGTGGAACGCGATCTTCGAAGCGGGTGCAGAATTCGACATCAAGCCGATTGGTCTAGGCGCGCGCGACACCCTTCGTACGGAAAAAGGCTATTGCTTGTACGGACACGATATCGATGACACGACCTCACCCATCGAGGCTGGCCTAGGCTGGATCACCTCATTCAACAAAGATTTCATCATGAAAGACCACCATGCCGCCATCAAGGCAAATGGTCCTTCGAAAAAATTAGTCGGCTTCGAAATGATTGAGCGCGGTATCCCTCGCCAACATTATCCGATTTTGAACGCCGCAGGCGAGACAATTGGTGAAGTGACTTCTGGCACCCAATCCCCATCGCTTTCGAAAGGAATCGGTATGGGCTATGTGAGCACGAAGCACGCCGGAACTGAGATCTTTATTTCGATTCGCGACAAAGCGGTGAAAGCCGAAATCGTCAAATTACCGTTCTTATAACATGAAGAAAATCGACGTCTGTTTATCACCGGACTTGATCCATTTATATGATTTATCGGCCGTAGCGGTGGTTGTGGTGGATATTTTCCGCGCGACTTCCTGCATGGTGACCGCTTTTGCGAGTGGTGCTGCGGAGATTATTCCCGTAGAAGAGGTGGAGCTTTGCCAGCAATATGGCGCTCAAGGTTATTTGACGGCGGCAGAACGCAACGGAATTACCCCAGCGGGATTCGATTTCGATAATTCCCCTTTCTCGTATCAAGTAGAGAAAGTGAAAGGGGCCAAAATTTGCGTCACCACCACGAACGGTACCGTCGCGATTCGTCGGTCGAGCAGTGCACCTGCCGTTTATGTGGGAGCATTCTTGAATATTTCCCGAGTGGCGGACGCTTTGAAAGCCTGGAACGGAAACGCCTTGGTCGTTTGTGCTGGCTGGAAAGGGAAACCGAATTTAGAAGACACCTTGTTTGCAGGTGCCTTAATTGATGCCTTAACGGGTGAATACGAAGTGGCAGATGATGCCGCTTTGATGGCCTGGAAACAATACAATGTTGCCTCGAATGACCTGTTAACGGCGGTGAAGAATTCTTCACACGTGAACCGCTTGTTAGGTTTAGGCATTGAAAAAGATATCGCGTTTTGCCTTGAATTTGATCGGTATTCTGTACTTCCAAAACTGGAGGGAGATGCCCTAAGATTAGTATGATATTATATAGCACCGAACACAAAAGCCCTAATGTAAGCCTAGAAGAGGCTATTTTCCGTGGTCTTCCCCCGGACAATGGCTTGTATATGCCTACCGAAATCAACCCATTGCCGGCTTCGTTTTTCGAAACGATTCAGGAGCGCAGCTTGCCAGAAATTGCGATCGCGGTGTGTGAAAATTTGCTCGGAGATAGCTTGACATCGGAGGAGATCAAGAAGATTATCGATCAATCGATGACTTTCGAAGCGCCTATCGTCTCCTTAGAACCGGGGACGGAAGTATTGGAATTATTCCACGGGCCTTCGATGGCATTCAAGGATTTTGGCGCGCGCTTTATGGCCGCGATCATGTCCCATTATTTGTTGAAATCGAAACGGGAAATCCGCATTCTCGTGGCTACTTCTGGTGACACGGGTGGTGCAGTAGCACAAGGTTTTTATAACACGCCGGGCATCTCAGTCACCATTTTATATCCGACCGGTAAGGTGTCCGATATTCAGGAGAAACAATTGACGACCTTGGGTGGAAATGTGACCGCTTTAGAAATAGACGGAACATTTGATGATTGCCAAAGACTGGTCAAACAAGCCTTCCTCGATGAAGAGCTTCGCGCCGCTTTCGATTTAGCGTCTGCTAATTCCATCAACATTTCTCGCTTAATTCCGCAGTCCTTTTACTACTTCGCAGCCTATGCGCAAGCGAAAAAGAAAGGATTGAATGCTCCG
>JBJTMW010000075.1:0-4880 GCA_046070715.1 Aquirufa sp.
AGCTGAATAGCGCGTTCCCTGAACGCTTATTTTCGAGGAGGCTTCGCTGATGGCCGTGATTTCTGCTGGACTAAGTGTTAGCGATGCGGCATCGAAGTTTTCGTGCATTCTGGCCATTTTCGTGGTGCCTGGAATGGGAACGATCCATGGTTTTTGTGCGAGTAACCAGGCCAGGCAGATTTGGGCGGCGGTGGCTTCTTTCTCTTTAGCGAAACGGGTGATGACGTCTATGAGTGCTTGATTATTCGCTCTTGCCTCAGTTGTGAAACGAGGAACGGTGTTGCGAAAATCGGTCTCGTGGAAGGTGGTATTTTCATCAATTTTTCCCGTCAAAAATCCTTTTCCCAGTGGGCTAAAGGGCACAAAACCGATGCCTAATTCTTCCAAGGTAGGAATAATTACTTCCTCCGGTTCACGAGTCCACAGCGAGTATTCACTTTGAAGAGCAGTCACGGGCATTACCGCATGCGCTTTGCGGATGTTCGCTGCGCCTGCCTCTGAAAGCCCAAAATGTTTTACTTTCCCCTCTTGAACTAAATCCTTTACAGTCCCAGCAACCTCTTCCATGGGGATGTTGAGATCTACTCGGTGTTGATAGAACAAGTCGATGGCATCGACTTTAAGTCGCTTCAAGGACTCTTCTGCCACCTTACGAATATTGGCTGGCGAGCTATTTTGCCCTTTCATTTTATAGCCGTCATTCGGATCTAGGTTGAATCCAAATTTCGTGGCGATGATGACCTCGCCTTTGAAGGGAGCCAAAGCTTCGCCCACTAATTCCTCATTAATAAATGGACCATAGACCTCAGCCGTATCGAAAAAGTTCACCCCTTTTTCGACGGCTGCACGAATGATGGAAATCATTTCCTTTTTATCTGCCGGTGGACCATAGCCAAAACTCATGCCCATACAGCCTAAACCCAAGGCTGAAACCTCTAATCCACTTTTTCCTAATTGTCGCTTCTCCATTTTTTACAATCGTTTAAACCGCTTATTGAAAGCATAATTCAAGGCAAAAATCGGAAATTCTTATGGCTTTTTTAACTTATTTCGAACAAATAACGCATTGGATGTCAAGCGCATTCTATGTAAATTTGAACAGAACCTAAACACTAAACAGATGAAAATTCCAGGGAAAGTATTCGTTATTACCGGTGCCGGAAGTGGCATGGGCCGTGAGATGGCTTTGCAGATTATGGCGCGCGGAGGCAAGGTGGCAGGACTCGATATTCACCTAGCGGCTTTGGAAGAAACGGCGCAGTTATCGGGGGCAAGAGCGGAGAACTTTTTGTCTATTGAAGCGGATATTTCGGACCTTAAACAGGTCAAAGCGGTAACGGAAAAAGTGATGGAGCATTTTGGTCACGTGGACGGACTGATTAATAATGCTGGAATTATTCAGCCCTTTGTGAAGGTAAATGACTTGACACTGGATCTTGTGAAGCGGGTGATGGACGTGAATTTCTTTGGCCTGGTGTATCTAACGAAGGCCTTTCTTCCCCACTTGCTGGAACGCCCAGAAGCGCACATTGTAAATATTTCTAGCATGGGAGGTTTCTTACCCGTTCCAGGCCAAAGCATTTACGGTGCTTCTAAGGCTGCCGTTAAACTTTTTACAGAAGGACTTTATGCCGAATTGAAAGATACGACAGTTAAGGTTTCCACTGTATTTCCGGGAGCCATTGCCACGAATATCACCGCGAATTCAGGTGTCGACATGCGTGCGATGGAAGGCAAGTCCAATGGAATGACTTCCCTGCCAGCAAAGGAAGCGGCGGCGATCATATTAGCGGGAATGGAAGCGGATCGTTTCCATATTTTAGTGGGATCGGATTCGAAATTTCTGTATTTCTTGAGCCGTTTGGCCCCGGAATACGCTACGAATTTTATTGCCAAAAAAATGAAATCGCTCTTGAGTTAATTCGCTTCTACTACCAGTTCATATACCCCTGCGCCCAGCTCGAAAACCAGCCGATCGTCTCTTGAAATGGTCTTAATGCCACCTTTCAGCATTTTGCCATATGGTAGTTTCACAAGGGCAGAGGTGTTTGCAGGTATCGTGAAACGATAGGTCGTTTTATTGCCCTGTTTCGACCATTCGCTGCTGATTTTTCCGTACATGGTTTCGACGTGGCCTTTGGCATACGTAATCTTGCCTGTAGGATCCGGCGTAGGTTGCAAAATGAAGTGTTTGTAACCTGGGCTGGTTTCGTCGCGTTGAATTCCGAGCGAATGGGTATACATCCACGCCGCCACTGCCCCAAAGGAATAATGGTTAAATGAATTCATGCTGTTATTTCCCCCGAAGCCATTTTCGATCGTATACGAGTTCAATCTTTCCCAAATACTGGTCGCCCCATTTGCCACCGAATACAACCAGGAAGGATAAGTTTTCGTCGTCAATAATCCGTAAGCGATATCGTGTTTCCCATTCGCGGAAAGCGCCTCCGATATCGAAGCGGTCCCGATGAATCCGGTCATGAGCGAGAAGGAAGGTCGCGCGACGCCTTGGTCGTCCTTGTTTGATCGGGTGATGGTTTCGACTAAATGTTCTACTGCTTTGGGAGCATTGTTTGCATTGAATACGTTTAACGCCAAAGGTATCGCATAAGATGCCTGCGTATCCATTAGCTGTCCTTTGTCGGAAACTTCTGGTGCAGCGTTTGCATTGGGTGGTCCCATGAAGCCCGTTTTTACACCTGATTTTATGGTTTTAAAGTTGGTTCTATCAACGTATATCGCGTTGAAATCGACTTTTTTAGCTTCGCTTTGTGCGAAATAGGCATCAGCCTCTGCGCTAAAACCTAAAATGCGAGCCACTTTGGAAACGATGGCTAAATCGGCTGCTTGGTACGCCATCCAAAACAGGGTGTTGTCGTTTTTATTGCCTTCCGGGCTGAGCCAATCGCCCAGTGGACCCTCGTTCAAAATGCCGTCCTTTACTTTAGAGTCCAAGAATGTCATATAGCGTTTCATCGCCGGATAATGTTCCGCGAGCATCGCCTTGTCGCCATATTGCAGAAAGGTTTCCCAGGGAATCACGATGCCCGCGCTGCCCCACAAAGTACCGCCAAAACCACCGCCCATGGGTGCCACATCCGTGAACCGGCCGTCGGCACGTTGCACATCGCGCATGCCTAGCAAGTGGCGGCGCATGAAATTGTTCACCGGCGCCATCATCGTCGCCGTTTTAGAGAAGACGTTGATATCTCCGCTCCAGCCCATTCGCTCGTTTCGCGCGGGAGTGTCCGTCGGAATCGATAGGAAATTAGAACGCATCGACCAGGTTATGTTGGACCACAATTTGTTCACCATCGGGTCCGAAGTTTCGTAAGAGGAACTAATGTTTTTTACGGAGGAAAGCACGATTCCGGCTACTTGAGGCAATTCAGGAGCCTTTTCAATTCCCGTAATTTCTAAGTAGCGGTAGCCGTGGAACGTAAAACGTGGTTGAATGTATTCGTCTCCGCCTTTCAAAATGTGGATATCTTGTGCCAAAGCCGCTCGGATATTTTCGAGCATGATCATTCCTTTTTGGCCGGCATATTCGGCTAAATCAGGATATAAAACTTCGGCAAATCGCATCGTGATCACTTGTCCAGGCTTTCCGTTTTTGATGAAGATTTTGGGAAACCCGACCATGTTTTGACCCATATCATAGACAAAAACCCCTTTTCTAGGTTCTGCGATGGACTTTGCCTGTAATACTTGTTGAACCGTCACGCGGTCATCGAGGTGATTCACGAGTTTCATGCCTTTGTAATCGAGCCCGAAACTGCTTCCTTCTAAGGAAATTTTAGCCGCAGGCTTCCAGGTATTGTCCGTGAAATTCGGTGCGGACCAGCCTTCGATCGCGGCGTTTTTTCGCGCATCATACACCTCCCCTTGGAAGAAACTACCCACGCGAATGGGACCATCGCTGAATGATTTCCAAGTGTTCGGATTCGTCTGGATGATTTGCTCGGTTCCGTCCGTATAGCGAATTTCGAGCGTGGCTAAAAGAGATTGACGATCACCAAAATAATTCCAGCTATCCCCGCTATACGTGATATTCCCGCTCCACCAGCCTTCACCTAACCAGGCTCCCCAGGCATTTTGGCCTTTGTTTAGAAGTGATGTCACGTCAAATACTTGATACGTATGGGTCTTATTGTATTGTGTCAAACCGGGATTAAAGAACTCATCTCCCACGCGTTTCCCGTTCAAATACAACTCATAAATGCCGCGCGCTGTCGCATAAATGCGGGCACTTTTAATGGTTTTCCCCTCAGTCGCCGCGAATTCCGTACGCAACATCGGTGCCGCGTTTCGGCTCGGATTAGCCACGCTAAATTGTCCGGAAACGCGAAAAGCCTTGCCATCAAAAGGTAAATCTTTCCATAATCCAGGGTTCTGCTCAGCTTCAAATAAGGGATTACTCGGAAGTCTAAAATTCCGAATGATCACATCGGAAAATCGCGCGGATTCTCCCGTCCCCGTCGCAAATCCAATCTCCGAAAGCATAGGAAAACTGATGAAATTATTTCCTGCTCCGATCGGGTTCAAATTTACACCAGTGGCTGCATAGGGACTTGCATTTTTAGGCGTAGGATTGATCTTGTGCGCTTTGTCTACTACGTCAATATAGAAATCAAACACCCCAAAATTACATTCCGCATATACGGTGTGCTTTTGAGATTTATTTACGGAATTAATAATGGATAAAGGAATTTTAAAGCTTTTAAACGCCTGATCAGCCCGGTCTTTTTTGTCGTAACCTACCCGGTAAATATGGAAGTCTGCTTGCCCAGAATCTGACGAAGCTAAACCAGAAAGATCTAATTCCAGCTTGATATAGGATTGATTAGGGGCACTCGCCACGTCTTGAATATTCAGATTGC
>JBJTMW010000076.1:0-2948 GCA_046070715.1 Aquirufa sp.
CTCAGAGTAAATCGGGTTACGTAATTTCAAACGTTGCTCGATGAAGTAAGGACGCATATCGAAGATAGCCTCTACTTTGCGGGCGATTTCGCCGTCTGTCATGTCTACTTTGGCAGTACCATACGTATCGATGAATAAACCGCAAGGTTTAGCTACACCGATCGCGTAAGAAACTTGCACTAATACTTGGTCACATAAACCAGCAGCTACTAAGTTTTTCGCGATATGACGTGTTGCGTAGGCAGCTGAACGGTCTACTTTGGAAGGATCTTTACCAGAGAAGGCACCACCACCGTGAGCACCTTTTCCGCCGTAGGTATCTACGATAATCTTACGACCCGTTAAACCCGTATCTCCGTGTGGACCACCGATCACGAATTTACCCGTAGGGTTAATGTGGTACGTGATGACATCGTTGAATAAAGCTTGCAATTCAGGCTTTAATTTAGCCTTCACGCGAGGGATAACGATTTCTACGATGTCCTTGTTGATTTTCGCTAACATCTCTGCTTCTGACGCGAAATCATCGTGCTGAGTAGAAACAACGATCGTGTCGATGCGTTGTGGCACGTGATTATCACTGTATTCGATCGTCACCTGCGATTTCGCATCAGGACGAAGGTATCCGATTAACGAAGGTTCGTTATTGCGGATATAGGAAAGTTCTTGTAAGATTTTGTGGGCTAAGTCTAAGGCCAAAGGCATGTAGTTGTCCGTCTCCTTTGTAGCGAAACCGAACATCATTCCTTGGTCACCCGCACCTTGTTCTTCTGGGTTCTTGCGATCTACTCCTTGGTTGATATCCGCTGATTGTTCGTGAATCGCTGATAAAATACCGCAAGAGTTCGCCTCAAACATATATTCTGACTTCGTGTAGCCAATCTTGCGAATGACTTCACGTGTGATGGCTTGCACGTCTAAATACGTCGTTGTGTTCACCTCACCCGCTAAAACGACTTGACCTGTAGTTACTAGGGTTTCGCAAGCTACTTTTGAAGTGGGGTCAAAAGCCATAAAATGGTCAATTAACGCATCAGAGATTTGATCAGCTACTTTATCTGGGTGTCCTTCAGAAACCGACTCAGAGGTGAATAGATAAGCCATGGGCGAATATTGGTTGTTTTGAGATTAAAATCTGGACAAAAATACGATTATTCCAAGGAACCCGCAAGTTCAACTCATTTAATTTTTGACCGGTAAATAGTTTTTAAAGCCGCTCTGATGAAAGGGAATGTGGGTACCGACCACATTAAGCGGAGGTCTTCTTTCCAGGAGGTTTCTTCTTGTAAAAACTTCAAAAGAAGTCCCGGTTTATTGTTATAAAAAAGGCTTTCGAATACCTTAGAGCCGGCTATTTTTTGATCGATCAGTACTTGCAAGAAGACTTCGTCTAGCCAAATCTTCCATGGATTAACAGGAATAACGAGTGAAATGGACGGGCCTTTTTCAAGTGCTGCTACGAGGTCTTTACAGAATTTTTGGGTACGGTAAAAACTATAACCGGTTGTGGATTTTACGAAGCCGCCGCTTGTGCCTATTTTCAGGTGTTTTTGGTATAAATTTTCTACTTTGTTCGGATTATTCCGCATGGGAATCACGCCACTTTCTTCCTCTTTTAACAGGTAATCGTCTTCTGTAAGCCCATAATAAGCGAATAGATAGGATTTGATTTTGTCGCGGTAATAATTTGGCTCGCGTAAGGTTCCGGAGAAAAAAGTGTATTCAAATAGGGCTTTTCTTGGACTGGTAGGAAGAACGTACATGAACTCACATTCCTTCCCAAAAGCCACCCGGAAATCAAATAAATGAGCCGCGTCCGTTTCAAAGTTATTAAAATTGCATTCGACCACCCAGCCTAAAAAATGTTGTTTTAAGTGTTTGGGATTCGCGTTATCACAAGGGAATGGGCTAAAGCTATCGATGATTTTCTCCGAAGCATAAAAGTTACCTTGTGAGGTGCTAACATAGGATCCTAGCCCTTGGTAGCTGATTGATTCAATTTCAGCTTGTAGGTAGTGGATGTTTGGATGTTTGCTGAGTTCCTCCTCGATGTACGAAAACCACGCTTTACCATTTATCTTGTGATAGGTGTAAGGCTCGATGGCCATTTTCAAGGACGATGGTCTAGCGCTATGGAAATAGAGCGAGTCCCAGGATTTTTCCGCCAAAGCATCAAATTCCGACGGTTCATCCGACCAATAACAAAAGGTTTGTTCGTTTCGAACGCCCCGATCGATGATCAAGATTCGCTTGTCGCTGAGGCTACTTTGGCCTAAATAATACGCAAAAGATAAGCCGGCCATTCCCCCTCCCGCCAGGATGAAATCGTATTCTCGATAGGCTGGGCCGGGTAATTGCATAAACTAGATGTGCTTTTCCGCGTGGTAACTCGAACGAACTAGGGCTCCGGATTCCACATAGGCTAGCCCGCGTTTCAAACCTTCCTCTTTGTACATCGCGAAAGTGTCTGGGTGGATCCACTCGATGACCTCATGGTGCATTTTCGTAGGCTGTAAATATTGGCCTAAAGTCAACACATCCAAACCATTCTCCACTAAATCATCCATCGCTTTCAACACTTCGTCTTGGGTTTCGCCTAAACCTAGCATGATGCCGGATTTATTGCGTTTACCGAACTCTTTCGTTCGCTTGATTTGTTCCAAACTACGCGCATATTTCGCTTGTGGGCGAACGTAGCGGTACAAACGCTCTACCGTTTCCATGTTGTGGGAAACGACTTCTTGTCCGCCTTCGATCATGCGAATCAAGGCATCCCAATTCGCTTTCACGTCTGGAATCAAGGTTTCGATGGTCGTGGCAGGCGTGGTTTCTTTAACTGCGCGAACCGTTTGGTACCTTGATTCCAGACGTGAAAGCGAATTGGGATGCCTTGATTCGCATGATCGAAGGCGGACAAGAAGTCGTTTCCCACAACATGGAAACGGTAG
>JBJTMW010000077.1:0-9545 GCA_046070715.1 Aquirufa sp.
GTAAAGAAAAACCTTTTCTCGCATAAAATCCATCATTCATCTCTACATTCGACCGTCGGGCAGAAAAAATGGCCTATTAATAGAATTGAATGTACCTTTGTGGTACAATTTTATTGAAATCAATCCACCTAATGAGAAAAACACTTGCATCCGCACTATTAGTGCTCCTTTCCCTTTCCGCTTTTGCCCAAGTACCAGGCGGACCGCCCGCAGGAGCTGGCGCAAGAGGACCCGGCGCTAATTTAAACCAAGGTCACGTCTTTGGAAAAGTGGTAGACGAAATGGGAAAACCCGTTGAATTTGCATCGGTTGTTTTATTGAAAACAACGGTAGATCCAGCCACGAAACAAACAAAAGATATCTTAGTCAAAGCGCAAACAGCCGAGTTAAATGGCGACTTTAACTTCAAAGAAATTCCGGTAAATGCGCGCTTGAAAATCAAAATCACTTTTGTAGGTTACAAAAACTACGAAGCTGCGGTTGCCTTCGAAATGCCTAAAATGGAACCCGGTGTTCAACCCGATATGATGAAGATGATGGCGGCGTTTGAAAAGGATTTGGGGAATATCAAATTAGCACAAGAATCGAAAGAATTAGAAAATGTCGTGGTGACGGGGACGAAGTCTTTGGTCGAAATGGACATCGATAAAAAATCCTTTAATGTAGCGCAGAACCTCGTGACAACGGGGGGAACGGCCATCGACGTGATGCGCAATATTCCTTCTGTTCAAGTGGATATCGACGGAAACGTGAAAGTTCGTAACGCGAATCCGACCTTGTTTATCGACGGTCGTCCTACCAGTCTTTCGATGGACCAAATCCCGGCAGACATCATCGAAAAAGTGGAAGTGATCACGAATCCATCCGCGAAATACGATGCGTCAGGAAGTATGGCGGGTATCATTAATATCGTCTTGAAGAAGAACAAAAAGAATGGTTATAATGGGATGGTGAATGTGGGTGTGGATCGTTTTGGCGGATCAAACATCATGGGTAATTTCACTTACCAACAGAACAAATGGAACTTGACGACTACCTTGATGAACATGCGCGTGCGCAATAATTCCATCGGAAATAGCATCCGCACGAGTAATTTAGGCGGGATTATTTCGTCCGTTAGTCAAGAATCAGATAACAAAACACAAGGCATGATGTTGTTTCCGCGTGTCTCAGCAGATTATGCGGCGAGCAATCGGACGACTTTGACATTAGGCGCTTTCTTTGGTGGTGGTGGCCAATTCCGTCCTAATGACGATACCCGTATTTCAAGTATTTACAATGGGGTAACGACGTTAAGTCACCGGGTGTCTGAGAACTACCGTGAATTTAAACCGTCTGGATTCCAAGCTGGATTCAAACATACGTATCCCAAAGCGGGGCGTGAACTAACAGGGGATTTGAACTACTTTGGCGGTACCAATAAAGGAGATGGAACATTCACAACAGATTATTTGAACAATAATACCATCACGGGAACACAGATTCAGAAAAACTTGGGTTCTGGTACCAATGCCTTTATGACTGTTCAATTGGATTATGTCACACCGATCAAAAATGAAGGTACGATCGAAACCGGTTTACGCGCGCAAATCAATGATTTAGCGAATGAGAATACGAATACCTTGAAGCCGGCAGGTTCAGAAATCTATAAAACCATCACGTCTGCTTCGACGAATTACGAGAGCTCAAACAAGGTGTATGCGGCTTATTTCTCCATCTCTGGAAAGGCGAGCAAAACGCTTTCTTATAAGATCGGTTTGCGCGGCGAGAGCTCTAATTATGACGGTAAATTGTTAAACACAAACCAGTCATTTAGCAATAAATACCCGCTTAGCTTGTTCCCATCGATCTTCTTGAAGAAGGATTTATCCAAGACGGAGCAACTGCAGTTAAGCATTACGCGTCGAGTGAATCGCCCTAATTTTTTCCAAATCATTCCGTTCGTAGACTACAGCGACAGCTTAAATATACAACGCGGAAATGCGGATTTGGTTCCGGAATTCACGACTTCGGGTGAACTTTCCTACAGCAAATCACAAGGTTCCGCGACTTTCTTAGTGTCTGGTTATTACAAATACACGGACAATTTGATCACGCGTTACTTGAAACAAGAGACAAACCCGATCAGTGGTAAATTAGATTTGATTAACACGTTTGTGAACGCGAATTCCAGCATTAATTATGGTTTAGAATTTACGTATACGAACAAATTACAAACCTGGTGGGATTTGACGGCGAATGTAAATATGTATAATTCCAAAATCAATATCTCGAACATTGATGCGACGCAGGTGAACGATCCACTTTGGTCTGTTTTTGGGAAGTTAAATAACACGTTTATTTTGCCCAAAAAATGGAGCATCCAGTTGTCTGGCGATTACCAAGGCAAGACGAATGTGCCGGTTACGCAAAACCAAGGGATGCAAGGCCCTCCAGGCATGCAGACACAAAGTTCTTCGCAAGGATATATTGAGCCTTTCTTTGGCATCGATTTAGCGATCAAAAAGACGTTCTTGAAAAACGATATGGCTTCCTTGACCTTAGCGATTAATGACATTACTCGTTCACGTGGAAATACCCGCGTTTCTTTTGGGGAGGGATTCTCTCAGACATCCTATCGCCTAGCGAACCCGCAGATGGTTCGTCTGACGTTCTCGCTTCGTTTCGGTAAATTCGATATGAGCCAAATGAAAAAGAACAATTCAGGTGGCGGAATGGATGCCATGCAGATGCAATAAAAAAACCAAAGGCCCGAAAATATCGGGCCTTTTTTTATTAACTAAACTGGAAAATCAGCGGAAATAAGAAGCTGACGATCGCCGCCCAAATAGCATAAATGGGCAAGTAATCGGTGATTCTAAGCTCGACTTCCTCCATCGTTTTTTGGCCCTGTAAAAACTCCCAAAGCTTCTTCGTAGCCAGCATCAAATGCACCATCACTAAGGCATTGCTTCCTAACACCGCCAACCGGTTAGGACTGATCCCGAATTCCAAAAGTCGAAACCCAATAGCAGACAAGGCAATCCCATTATCGATGATCGCTAACAGCGCTAAGGCGAATAAAAAATACTGGTGAGTCCGGGACGCATCTACTTTCGTCGCCTCGACTAAGGAGAACAAAATCAAGGCCATCACACCCACTAAAATTCCATTAAAAACGAGCAAGAATTCGCGGTCGTTGTAGGGATCTTTTCCCGTGGAAATAATCGCCATTAAAAACACCGCTAAAGTGATGGTTACCAAAGGCGTAAAGATACGCGCGATGACAGGGGAAATTTTGCTGACAAGGCTGGCGTTTTGGCGGACTAATAAAGTCGCTAGCAGGGGAACGGATGGTAAAATCGAAACGACTAAATAACGGAAATACCATTCCTGTATGTCTATTTCGATCAATTTAAACAGATTCAAAGTCAAAGCCGTAAACAATCCTCCCGCTAAAACAATCACGGCAGTCATCACCACTAAATCCCCGTGGAAACGCAAAAATTCCATCCGTTTCCTCGAGTCGTTCCCAGCGAAAACATAGCCTACGGATAACCAAATCAACATAGGAATATGCAAACAAGTCAAAATTAATGTGGTACTTCCTTCTGGTAATAGATTAATAAAAACGATTGACGTTAAAAGAATCAAAAGGGGCGCTGCTAACTGCCTCCTCGACAACCCTTGTTTGTACGCAAAATAAGCCCCTATGCTAGGCATCACCATAAAGGACATATTGCGCGGGAAATAGCGATCATGTGACAAGGAAAAGATGTCCGGGAATTGCATGAAAAACGCGGCCAAAATTGCAGCAATCACCAGTAAAACCCAATCCCCCTTAGAGCCCCAAGAAGTAGCCGAAACGCGCAAGCGCTCCTGCCAAACTTGGGCGGTCAAAGAAGCAGAAATCTGCGGATAAACGGCCTGAAAAGCGCGGGCAAATACCGCGGGATTAGACCGGTACAATTGCTCTAAAGCGGCCGGATCTGCGAGGTGTTGAATGATTTGCTCTTCCATATTCGGCCTTTCTGTTTATTTCAATTTCATATTCACGGGATCCCATTGAATGATCTTCTTTTGGAAATAACTTTCGTTACAAGCTAAGGCTGGTGCCGCCGCTCTAAATCCAAATGTCGCATCTTCTACCACCGAAGTTCCGTTGCGGATCGCATCGAAGAAGTGCGTGAAGTGATCCACGTGCTCGTCGTATCCGGGAGGCGCTTTGAAGATGACGTCCTCTTTGATAGGACGCTTGCGTTGTGCCTCAGACCATTTCGCATTGTACTCGCGCGTCATTTCTTCCTGCATGCTTTTCGAGAACGTAAATACCGAGTCATATCCCCCAAAACCTGGCGCTTCCGGCATAATACTGTGTTTCACGGAAATCGTGTTTCCTTTCACATCCATTACCCCTTCAGAACCGATTAAACGAATGACTTCTTGTCCACCCGTTCCGCTGACAAAGTTGACTTGCAAGGTTAATTGGAAAGCAGGATGCTCCGCCGTGTTACCATATTGCATAACTCCTGACATCACATCTGGCAAGTTACGGCCATCGTTCCAGTGGCTGAATTGACCCGTCGAGAAAATCGTTTCCGGACCATTCGAGTTCGTCATAAAGTGTGTTCCGGACAACAGGTGGATGAATAAATCGCCCGCAACGCCGGTTCCTACCTCTTTAAAAGCACGCCACCAGAAGAATTTCTTCGCGTCAAATTCCATTTTAGCGGTAGCCTCGATGAAACGACCCCAATCACAGCTCGCTGCGTCTGCGTCCTTCGGGATGGTGTATTCCCAGGCGCCGATGGAGCTTTGGCGATCGTAGACCGCGTTCACCATGTTTAATTTCCCAATTTCGCCTGAAGCAAGCATCTCTTTTGCCTTCGCTAAACCGATGCTACTCACGCGCTGAGATCCTACTTGTAAGACTTTGCCGTATTTCTTTTGAGCGGCAATCACCTTAGGGCCTTCATCGATTTTATAGACCATGGGCTTCTCACAATAGACGTGTTTCCCTTTGGCTAAAGCATCCAACGTTATGCGCGCGTGCCACACATCATGCGTCGCGATAATCACGGCATCGATGTCCGAGCGGTCTAATAATTCCTTGTAATTACGCGTCGTATATAAATCCTTACCATATAATTCTTTTGCATTTTCAATGCGACCCGTATATAAATCACAGATCCCCGCTAATTCTACGCCCGGAACTTTCAGCGCAGAGGCTAAATCGAAGTGGCCTTGTACCCCAAAACCAATCACCCCCAGGCGAATCTTTTCACCCACTGAGATGCGTTTTTCATAGGTCAAAATGCGTTCCTCTGCTTTTTGTTGCGCGCCTAAAGAGGCGAAGGGCGATGACGCCGCCACGAGGCTAGTTGCCCCTATTTGTTGTAAAAACCTCCGTCTGGAAGCTTGACTATCTTTGTTCATATTAACTAGGTTTTTCGTGAATTTACTTCCTTTTTACAAATCTTCCAAAGCATAGCGCACGTAGGCAAATTTCTTTCCATCTGGACTCCAAGAAGGCACATTGATCGTGCCTTGTCCTCCATAAAAGGCCTCTGTTAAATCTTTCACCGCCTTCGTTTTCAAATCCAACAAGCGCAGTTTTACTTGATGGCCAAAGGGGTGAGCTTGCTTTTGGTCCTCCAGATACGTAATAATCGTCGCCACTTGATTGTTCGGTGCAATGTGCGCAAACCAGTTCGAGTGCGCATCAAACGTCATCTGCTCCGGCTCAGATCCATCCGCCTTCATCCGCCAAATCTGCATCATCCCAGACCGGAACGAATTAATGTAAATGTGTTTCCCGTCCGGCGCATATTCCGGCCCATCGTCTAATCCTTCGGTAGTGGTTAAGCGTATCTCTTCGCCTCCATTCGAGGACATCGCATAGACATCATAATTCCCATTTCTTGCCGCACAATAGACCATCGTTTTGCCGTCCGGGGAAATACCGTGCCAGTAAGAAGGCGTTAATGGAGTGATTTGAACGGGATTTCCGCCCGCTGAGGAAACTTTGTAAATGAAGGAGGTATGCTCTTTGATCTCGGCTTTGGCACTCGAAATATACAGGGATTTCCCGTCAAACGAATAGCCATGATCGTTGTTTGCCTTGTCCACCGAACCGGTGTTTAACTCCCCTAATTTTTCGCCTTTCGGGCTGATTTTCTCCAACTTACCGTAGGCATTAATCAGTAGAAATTTCCCATCGCGCGACCAGTTAGGAGCCTCAAAATGCCGCTTCTCCGTCAGGATTAATTCTGATTTTCCAGTGGCCAAATCATACACATAAAGGGAGGAAATTACTTTCTTTCCTGCAGGGATCTGCGCAGAAAGAGACAAGCTGAACCCCAGCAATAGGATCGCTAATTTTTTCATGTTTCATAGGTTTAGCCTACAAGATAGAAAAAAAGATTAGCTATTCATGTCCTGACCGAAGTGAATAATATTGCCGCTATTGTCTAGTATACTGAATTGGCGCATGCCCCAAGCCATATTTTGGAGCTTTCCATTGGGGTGCACGATTCCAAGTATTTCGCATTCTTTGTATAAAGCATCTATCTCATCCACATTCACATAACAGCCCGTATTCTTTGGGATGCTTTCATCATCGCAACACCACAAATGAATATTAATTGCATCCCGGAAAAACATCAAATACCCATCCCAAGCCGCATTACTTTCGAATCCTAATTTTTCATAGAACGAGATCGTCGCATCCCGATCTAAATAAGCCAGAATGGGGGTGGCTTTTAATAAAGGCATCTTACAGCAGCAATAAAACGATGGTCAAAACGGCTCCCGCCAGTGCAAATAACATCGCCTTTTTGAAGATACTCGTCTTAGGCAAGAACATCCAGAAGGACGAAATCACAAAAAACAACAGCGATAATCCGAAGAAAATGTTCAAGTAAAACAAGGGATCGTTCGTGGTCGCTTTGTGCAATTTCGTCATCTTGTTCACGATGGCAGGTTGCTCGGAAACCGTGTAATCCGCCTCTCCCGTTTTCAGGTTATACGTTCCTTGTTTAAAGGAAAGCACGTCACCGATTGTCGTGTCCGGTTTTAAGCCGCGCAAGTGTAATTCTTTCCCTAATTCTTCGCTCGAAAGACCTGGCTTCAAGGTTTGCACCTTGTGCACATCGCTCTTCAAAAAGCTTGTTTCTCTAAAGATTAAGATGATTCCACTGATGGAATACACCGCCATAATACCGGCTAAAAAGAAGCCTAAATAACGGTGGTAGGTACGCATTTTAGTAGATAATGTGCTCATGATTTTGGGGTTTTATACGAATTCGATTTCTAATGGTAATTTCCGCAAACGCTTCTTCGTCAACGCAAAAATCGCGTTGCCTAAAGCCGGAGCAAAGGGTGGCAAACCGGGTTCACCCACGCCTTTTATTTTTGTGCCTTCGGTGATGATTTCCACGATGACTTCTGGCGCCTCGCTCATGCGCGTCACCGGTGTGGTGTCGAAATTCTTTTGCTCCACTACCCCGCTTTTCAGGGTGATCCCTGGGTGAATCGCTGCACTTAAGGCCATTAAAACGGCACCTTCCACTTGGGCTTTCACGTTGTCTGGATTCACTACCGTTCCTAAATCAATGACCACATATACTTTGTCTACAGAAACGGCACCGTTTTTCGCTAAACTTACTTCCACGGCTTGAGCAGAAAGTCCCGCAAAAAAGTCCCATTGGGCTACTCCGCGTGCTTTACCAGCTGGAAGCGGTTTGTCCCAGTTCGTGATCTCGCGTAATTTTTTCAACACGCGTTTCGTGTCCGTATTGGTCGATTGTAAATCGATGCGGAAGTCTAAAGGATCTTTTTTGGCCTTATGCGCCAGCTCATCGATGAAACATTCGTGTGCAAAAGCCAACGTTGAACTCGTTACCGAGCGCCAAGCCGCCATAGGCACGTGGTAATCCGCAAATACGAAACTATTTTTCATGTTAGGGATGTCGTATTCCTGCGAGCTAATGCCCTCCGTCATCATACTATCCAGCTTCGTTTTGTCCCAATTAGGCATCGCGCTATCCATAAAACCGGGGCTGACGACCTTATGTTGGAAAGAAACTAATTGATTTTTTTCAGACAAACCGCCGGTCATTTTAGAGAAAGTCATGGGACGGAAAGGTCCCTGCGTCGTCGTGTCTTCGCGCGACCACACCACCTTCACCGGGCTATCCACCTGCTTCGCCACATTGATCGCCTCCACGATGTAATCGAAGTACAGTCTTCTGCCAAAGCCTCCGCCAATAAACCCAGCGTGCAGCGTAATATCCTCTGGATTAATGCCCAACACCGCCGGCATACTTCCCATCATTCCCGGGCCTGTTACTGAAACAGGTACCTGAGTCGAGGTCCAAATTTCAACCTTTTTACCTTTTACCTGCACCGTGCAGTTCATCGGTTCCAAGGGATGATGCGCCACCATAGGCGTCTCATAAAAGGATTCTAGCACCTGATTTACAGGTAAGTCAACTGATCCTTTTTGCTTATCTAAAATGCCCTCTTCTTTCGATAGTGCACGTAATTTATTCTCGTAATCGCTAGAATGGAATGTCTCAAAACCTTTGGTATCCCAATCAATCTTCAAGGCTTTTCTGCCTTGCAACGCCGCCCAATAGGTCTTCGCAATGACCGCCACACCAGTCGAACTGTATTTTCCAATCACGCGTTCAGCTGATACCACTTTCACAACTCCCGGAACTTTCAGGGCCGCTGAAGCATCAAACGATTTCAAGGTTCCACCTATCACCGGACATCTTTCCACGCTGGAATAAAGCGTTCCCGGTACATCTGCATCAATTCCAAACTCCGCCTTCCCAGTCACTTTTAAAGGAATGTCTGGGCGTTTAACCGCCTTTCCGAGCATTTTGAAATCTTTCGGATCCTTTAATTTTGGCTCTTTCGGGATTTCTAAAACAGAGGCAGCCTCCGCTAATTCTTCGTATTTCAAAGAGCGATTAGTCGCTGTGTGGTACACTTTTCCCTCTTTCGCCATGCAAGATTCGGGGCTAACTCCCCAAGTTTGGCTAGCGGCTTTAATGAGCATTTCTTTCGCGGATGCGCCTATTTTTCTATAGGTCAAATAGCCTTCGCGAACGGTAGAACTTCCGCCGGCCCATTGTCCCGCTCCAAATTCCTTTTCACCGCTCGTATTTTTGATCGTGATTTGGTCCAAAGACACTTCTAATTCCTCCGCTATCATCGAGGCAACGGCCTGATAAGATCCTTGCCCCATTTCTGGATTAGGGTTAAAAATGGTGATGCCTGAGGCGTCGATTTTAATAAAAGGGGTTAAAGATTTCGCGGAGGAAATGACCTGTGTGCTTGCTCCTTTGACGTAGGACAATCCTAACCAAAACGTTAGTCCGGTTGCCCCTGCTTTTTTAATGAAACTTCTTCTAGATTCGAGTGACATAAGGCTTAGGATTTAACTGTTTTGGACGCGTTTTTAGCAGCGGTTTGAATCGCTGACTTGATCCGGGAATAGGTGCCGCAACGGCAAATATTTCCAGACATATAATTCTCAATATCGGTTTCTGTGGGCT
>JBJTMW010000078.1:0-7862 GCA_046070715.1 Aquirufa sp.
AATTTTTCCTCTAACTCGTCAAAATAATAATTGTTTCCACTCGGCTTACGCAGCGAATGACCCGCTACATACCATAAACCATCTCCAGGATAAACCGCTAAACTAGCGGATTTACAATTCTGATTTGCTTTATCAGCAGAAAACTCAGCGATAAAAACGTGGTTCATTAAATCCTGTAATTCGTCCCAATTGGAGAAGGTTTTTTGGCCTTCTTCGCTGTCAAGGTAGGTGAAATTAAGTGAAGCAAAAGACATTTCTCCCTCGATCTTACGCCAATTTCCCTTGCGATCCATGAATTGAAAGCCTAAATACAAGGGTAATTCACGACCATCAATTTCGAACATCGCTTGCATAAACTCTTGAATCAAAGACTCTTGTGGCTCTAAATACAAAGGCACATTGGGTGTTGTGTCGTTCGCTTCTAAAGTAATAAATGGCTCCTGATCTTTAGGGGAACAAGATCCCGTAACATATTCTTGAAAAGCGGGCATCAATCGATCTCTCCAGACTAAGGGCAATTCACCTTCGTATGTCCAGCTATCGTCCGGAACTAAACCATCCGCGATTAATTCTTCACGTGAAAAATCCGAACGATCAATGTATTGAATTTCAATCGCAATCGTCGGATTAGAAGTATCAAATTGCAAAAAGGTAAAAACAGCTTCTAAGTGATAGGGAGCCGGCACATTAATGGGCGACTCATAGAATAGTTTGAAACTGCGGGATAATTTAGTCGGGTTCATCTAAAGGGAATTAAGATACAAAGCTACGGTTTTCGCCGTATCAATTTTAGCACTCGTCGTATTTATGAAAGAAGGAAGACAAATGATTTCTTTAGGAATTTCAAAAGTAGCCAATAGCTCCTTAGGCTCATCAAATGAAACAGGTGCCGAAGATTCCACAAACAAAACCAATTTTTGGCCCCAAAAAGCATCCGGAATACCCACCACAAAGAGGGGCAAAGAAGTCAGTGAGCGATAAACTGCCTCAATTTTCTCCGGCTGCAACTTGATTCCACCTGAATTGATAACGCGATCTAAACGGCCTTTTAAGGTAAATCCGCCCGATTCGAGAATATCCACCACATCGCGGGTCTCTATCCATTTATTTTCGGTCACTGGAGCGCAAATCAATAAACAATCCTCGTCATTCTGAGCTATTTGAACACCCGGCAATGGTTGAAAATAGTACTGATTCCACGTTCTATAGGCGATATGAGAAACTGTTTCTGTCATTCCATAGGTTTCGTACACCGGAAATCCTACCTCTTTTCGTAAACTTTCCGGTACAGAGGAACCGCCTAATAAGACTCCTTTTGCATCTTGAAAATAGGCTTTTAGTTCAATTCCAGAAGAGAGCATCGTCGCCCACTGGGTAGGAACGAAGGAAGCGAGGTGAATAGGAGTGGGAGGGATTTGGCTAAGGGGGTTTTGGCAAGGCGCTACTAAAATCAAGGCTAAATCGTGTACCAAAGCACGCACTAACACCATCGCACCCGCAATGTAGGTGGGTGGTAGGGATAATAAAGCCACGTCTCCTTTCTCCAGTTTCAACCAATCGCCAGTCATCTTCGCTGACAGATATAAGCGCGCGCGTGAGATTACAATGGGCTTAGGCACACCGGTTGAACCTGACGTATGAAATGTAAATTCCGTTTGACCATCACGCCAAGCCTGACAAAAAGCAAAAACTTGTCGCTCAAAATCGGTTTCAGCCACAGGTAAATCCAAGAAGAGCGAGGTCAGTTGGCGCATATAATTAGAGAATCTTTCCAAAATTAACCAAACATTCTCTAATTTCGTAGGTTATTAAGGGTACACCCTTTAGCAAGCCCCATTTATGTCAGAAGAAGCTTTTTTTAATCCCATCAATCCTGATAAAGTAGCCGAAAATCCTGGTTTACTACCGTATGCCCATACGGCAGGAGGAGCGGTCATTAAACCAGATGACATGGGCAAGGTAAAAGGTCGTTCCATGCTAGCCATGCGCCAGCAAACAGATCGCCAAATGAACCAATTGTACGAACAAATGGAGGTTTTGGCACGTCAGGCAAAATTATTAGCAGACCGTAAAGAAATATCCGAGCGGATTTATGATGCCGCCATGGGCTTCGAACCCATCATCAGCGAGACCTATTATTTATACGAAAAAGAAAATGGAGCAGACTTACTTTCCTTGGTAGCACCCGAAGAATGGGGTCGCTCGTTTAAATATAGCCGTTTTTTAGCTAAAGTAACCTTATTAGCCGACCATACGTGGGAGGTAGAATACAACGAATCAAACTAATACATTTATGATTTCATCTTTCCCTTGGGAAACCATCAAAACCTACGAGGATATCTTATTTCAATTCTATAACGGAATTGCGAAAATCTCTATAAATCGCCCTCACAAGCACAACGCCTTTACACCCTTAACGGTACAGGAGATGTCTGAGGCGATGGAATTAGCACGCCAAGATACGCGAGTAGGCGTTATTATCTTAACAGGAGAGGGGGGCAAAGCTTTCTGTTCTGGTGGCGATCAAAGTGTCCGCGGAGATGGTGGCTATGTAGGAAAAGATGCCGTCCCACGCCTAAATGTCTTGGATTTACAACGTCAAATCCGAACCATTCCTAAGCCTGTGGTGGCGATGGTGGCGGGTTGGGCGATAGGTGGCGGTCACGTGTTGCACGTGATTTGCGACTTATCCATTGCGGCAGAAAATGCCCGTTTTGGACAAACTGGACCCAATGTAGGTTCTTTCGATGGCGGTTTTGGCGCCTCGTATTTAGCCCGTGTTGTAGGCCAAAAGAAAGCCCGCGAAATCTGGTTATTGTGCGATCAATATGACGCCTCGGATGCACTTCAAATGGGATTAGTAAATAAAGTGGTGCCATTAGAGGAGTTAGAAAAGACGACGGTCGCGTGGTGTGAGAAGATTTTAGAAAAGAGTCCACTCGCGCTTCGCATGTTAAAATCCGCATTTAATGCGGAATTAGATGGTCAAGCAGGTATTCAAGAATTAGCCGGAAACGCGACACTCTTGTATTACTTATCAGATGAGGCCAAAGAAGGAAAGAATGCTTTCCTTGAAAAACGCAAACCAGACTTCTCAAAATTCCCTAAATTCCCTTAATGATGAATTATTGGTTAGTTAAATCCGAACCGTTCAAATATTCTTGGGATGATTTCGTTAAGGAGGGGAAATCGGTTTGGGACGGCGTTAGAAATTACCAAGCCCGAAATAATATGATGGCCATGAAAAAGGGCGATTGGGTCTTTTTTTACCATTCAAATGAAGGAATGGAGGTGGTGGGTTTAGCCGAAGTACAAAAAGAACATTTTCCTGATCCGACTACGGAAGATCCGCGCTGGGTCGTAGTCGAATTAGTTCCGGTGAAAAAATTCGCTAAAACCGTTACCTTGAAGACGATGAAAGCAGTCGATCGCTTAAGTACTTTGGCGCTCATCAAGCAATCGCGTTTATCCGTTACCCCCGTCGCAAAAGCAGAATTCGATATAATTTTAAGCCTAGCTGAATAAAGATGAAATCGATCCGCCTACTATTCGTTTTAACATTTTGCAGCGTAGCTGCTTTCGCTCAAGAAATCAAGCGAATAGAAATTCCCATTGCGGGACAGCTGGAAACCTTTTCCATTCCTTTAGGGGAGAAAGGGGTCATCGTATTAACGCAATTAGGCAAATCAGAATTCAATATTCGCAAATTCAATACGAATCTAGAACAAGTTTGGACAAACCAGGGGAGTATCGAGGGAAATCTTGATTTTGTTACCCATTGCTTCGATGGAAATCAATTATATCTATTGTTTAGCCGCTTTAAAAGCAATAATTATTACATTGTTCGCGTCAATCCACGTGACGGAAAGTTAGAGAAATTCCAAATTTTCTCCGTAGAAAAAATGGAGATCTCGAACTTTAAGGCCTTAAATCAATCCCTCTTTATCGGGGGAATTGTGAATAACACACCCGTCATCCTTTTCACGAATTTGAGTGAAAAACGAACCCGCATTCTTCCAGCTGTAGTCAATGGACAGGCAGAAATCCAGTCGATGGATTTAGATACAACCCATCAGCAAATTAATGTGGTTTATTCTGTAGGCAAAAAAGCAAAGAACTTCCAATTGATTTTAAAATCGTTCGATGAAGACGGAAATCAACTCGGTCAAATCACCATGAATCCGACGGACGAATTTGCCCAAATGAATGCCAAATCCACCCAATTAAATGATTCATTACAGATCTTGGTGGGTACTTATGGACACAAAAATACCATCGGTTCCTCTAAGGGACCTAGCTCGCAGGGATTGTATTTCAGCTCCTATCTTGATGGCGATTTACAGGAATCCAAGTTCACGAGCTTCACCCAGTTTACGAACTTTTTCAACTTCTTAGGAGAAAAACAGAAAAGTAAACAAGAGAAAAAGATTAAATCTAAAGAGGAAAAAGGAGAAGAACTTCGATTGGATTATCGCTTATTGATGCATGAAATCATGAAGAAGGGTGACCATTATATCGTGGTGGCGGAAGCTTTTTACCCAGATTATAAATATGTAAACTATTCCCCATTTGGGAGTAGTCTAGGAATGCTGGGTGGGGGACTTTATTCTCCTTGGAATATGCTCTATAATCCCTACCGCTGGGGTTACGGAAATTACGGATTGTATTCTCCCTTTTCTAGCTATTATAGCCCTTGGGGTTACAGAGGGTACAATTCGTATAGCAATTCACAACAGTTTGATGGCTGGATTTATACGCATGCGGTGATTGCTGAATTAGACGAAAAAGGAAATGTCTTGTGGGATCATTCGATTGATTTAAATAATATCAAAGAGGATAAATTGATTCAGAAAATTAAGACTTCATTAAACGGCGATGTGTTGACTTTATCTTACCAAAGAGGGAATAACATCATCTCTAAATACATCAGCGCTCAGGGTCAATCCGGCGAAGAAAAAGTACAAGAATTAAGTACCCAAAACGAGGGTGATAAAATCCGTCGTCAAGAAAAATCGGATCTACAGTATTGGTATAGCAATAACTTTATCGCTTCAGGTAACCAAACCATTAACAATTCAGAGGAAGGAAGACGCTCCGTGTATTTCCTGACTAAAATCACATTGAACCCCTAAAATTTGAAAAATTCAGCTTCTATTGCCATTGAAACGCCCGCTTTTTGGGGTAAAAACTACGAATTAATTGACTCAGGTGGGTTTGAAAAGCTCGAGCAATTTGGTGCTTTTGTGGTGAGACGTCCGGAGCCGCAGGCTGTTTGGCAAAAATCATTATCAGAAGAATTCTGGGCAAGTAAAGCGAATGCCTATTTCAAAAAGGAAAAAGGAAGTAATGAACGTGGCGTTTGGGAAGTAAAGAAGGGCGTACCTGATAAATGGTTTATGCCGTATCAGTCGGAAACCTTGGATTTGAATTTCAAGATTTCTTTATCCTCTTTTAAGCACGTAGGTATATTTCCGGAGCAAGCGTCTAACTGGGAGTTTTTGGCAAAGAACATACCTTTGTTAAAAACACCCAAACCGAAGATATTGAACCTTTTCGCCTACACCGGCGGCGCGAGTTTGGCCTGCAAGCAAGTAGGCGCTGATGTAACGCACGTCGATTCAGTAAAACCCGTTTTGTCCTGGGCGAGAGAAAACATGGAAGTCTCCAAGCTGGACAATATCCGCTGGATGGCAGAAGATGCACTTAAATTCGTCAAACGCGAAGCAAGACGCGGCAATTTCTACCAAGGTATTCTCCTAGATCCTCCAGCCTATGGTCGTGGCCCGGAAGGAGAAAAATGGGTATTAGAAGAGCAAATCGATGATATGTTGCGATCTGTGAAAGAGATTTTGGATCCCAAAGAACATATTTTACTAACGAACGTCTATTCACTAGGGTTTTCAACCTTAGTGGTCGAAAATTTAGTAAAAGGAATATTCAATGTGCCAGATCAGGCTGAATCAGGGGAGATCTTTTTGAACGATGAATACGATAAAAAACTCCCCTTAGGAGTCTTTTATCGCTATCTATATCAATCTTAGTTTTTCGGGTAAATAACGCCTTTAGCTGCTAGAAGCGTATTTTTCATCAAGGAAACGATGGTCATCGGACCCACGCCTTTAGGGACTGGGGTGATGTAAGAACACTTAGGGGCTACGTCATCAAAATCCACGTCACCTTTTAATGCAAAGCCTGATTTCTTTGTCGCATCTTCCACACGCGTTAAACCTACGTCGATAACAACGGCACCTGGTTTAATATGGGCAGACTTAATAAACTCTGGTATACCCAATGCTGCAATAACAATATCCCCTTGAGAACAAATTTCTGCTAAATTAGTCGTTCTAGAGTGCGTTAAAGTCACCGTACAATTTCCCACTGGATGATTGCGTTGCATCAAGATGGACATGGGCAAACCCACGATTTGGGAGCGACCTACTACCACGCAGTGCTTTCCAGCGGTTTCAATCTTGTAATAGGCTAATAAATCCAACACTCCTTGCGGTGTGGCAGAGATGTATGCCGGCAATCCTTTGGCCATACGACCAATATTAATGGGGTGGAAACCATCAACATCCTTAGAAGGATGAATTGTTTCCATCACTTTATCCGGATTAATGTGCTTTGGAAGTGGTAATTGAACGATTAAGCCATCCATATCAGGATTGTCATTCACCTTTTGCACTTCCGCTAATAAATCAGCTTCTGAAATCGAAGGGTCAAAACGCAGGAGGGTAGAAGCAAAGCCTAATTCCTCACACGATTTTACTTTATTCGCCACATAAGTCTCCGATGCGCCATTATTTCCTACCAGGATGGCCACTAAATGAGGGGCTTTTTGGCCCGCAGCGACCATTTGTTTTACTTCTTCACCGATGGCGACTTTCATCGTTTCGGCCACCATCTTTCCATCAATAATCTGACTCATATGCTTATTTTTTACGTGCTTTTTTAGGGGCTGGAGCTGCGTCGCCTAAGGCTAAACACTCCTCTAAGGTTAAATCGGCCGGTTCCGTTCCTTTTGGAATTTTCACGTTGCGTTTTCCGATTTGGATATAGGGACCGTACATACCATTCACTACCTTAACTGTTTCATTCTCTGCAAATTCCTTAATAAATTTATTCGCTTCCACTTTACGCTTGGCTTCGATTAGTTCGATGGCACGCGCTTGATCAATGGTGGCTAAATTATCTGTTTTCGCTAAGGAATAATACTTACCGTTGTGCTTTACATAGGGACCAAAACGGCCTTTACCCGTCTCAATCAAGGAATCTTCAAAGTAACCTAATCCTCCGGCTTCCGCGTCTTTCAAGGCTTGTGCAATCACAGCGATCGCTTCATCCATTTCAATGGTAAACGGGTCATGTGTATCTGGCAGGCTCGTAAATTTACCATCGTATTTGATATAAGGGCCTAATTTACCGGCACCGATAATCACGGGCATATCGTTGTGAATACCCACTTCGCGAGGCAATTTAGGACGCTCTAATAAGGCCAAAGCCTCTTCAAAAGTCAAGGTACTCACCGCTTGCGTCTTCGTTAAATTCGCAAAAACGGGCTTTTCTTCTTCCGATGATTCGCCTAATTGTACAAAAGGGCCGAATTTACCTAAACGAACAGATACTAATCGACCCGTCTTCGGATCTACGCCTAATTCGCGTCCTCCACCCACAGAACTGCGGTTAATGGATTTAGAATCTTCAATGGTTTGGTGGAAGGACTTGTAGAAGTTTTTCATCAAGACCGTCCACTCTAATTTCCCTTTAGCGATGTTATCAAATTCATCCTCCATCTCCGCGGTAAACGTATAATCAACTACGTTTTCGAAGTTTTCCACTAAGAAATCTGTCACGAGTGTTCC
>JBJTMW010000079.1:0-9849 GCA_046070715.1 Aquirufa sp.
TTTCAAGGGATTGCCTAATGTCGACAAAACGGAGATGGATTTTGCAATGAAATCGTCCTTGTTTTACCCACAAGACTTAGGGCCTTACATGACTAAATCGGCTGCTGAAAATATGGTTATTCTAGGGCCTGTGGCCTTTGATGGGCTATTTAAAGGAAATAATAGAATCTTCCGAACCGCAGGAAAATTGAAGACAGGTTTAGGCTTTGTGGAGGCGGATGTGAAAATGAATTTGCAGGATTCGATGGCCTTCTCGCGTTACGACGGAAAGATAAAATTGCAGAAATTTAAGCTAGGTAAACTATTAGGTTTGGAACCTGTGTTAGGGACTTTGGATGCGGAAGGGACTTTGAAAGGAAGTGGCTTTGCAAAGAAATCGGCGAATATTGATTTTGATGGAAAGGTTTCGGAAATCTATTTCAATCAATACCTCTACCATAAAATCGCTTTGAAAGGAAACTTTCAGAAGCAATTATTTAAGGGAGATGTGAGCGCTAAGGATACCAATTTAGTAGCGACAATGTCTGGATTAATCGATTTGCGTGGGGCGAAACCGGTGTACCAAATGCAGGGGGAGATCACCCATTCTAACCTACACAACATTCGTTTATTGGAGCCTCAAGTAAGTTTATCGACGGATTTTGAATTAGATTTTAAGGGTAATCGCTTTGATGATTTGGAAGGACGAACCGTGTTTTACAATTCCACTTTGCGTACACCTAATAAACCTGATTTACACGTGGAGTTAGTGACGCTTACTTCGGAAAACGGGACCGGTCAAAAGAGGCATTACAAGTTAACTTCAGACTTGATTTCAGCAGAAATTAGTGGGGAGTTTACGCCAAGTTTATTGCAATCGCAATTAGGTCAATTAGCCGGTGAGTATGCGTTGTTTTTCCAAAAAGGATCAGACGAACGCTGGGGTTATTATGCCACCCATCGCCACGAAATAGATACAAAATACAAAGCGGATTTTACGGTGATTTGCCACCGTGCGGATCCCATTTTAGCGCGCTTTTTTCCCTCGGTTCAGATAGGTGAAAATACCGTTTTTTCAGGGAATATCTCGAAAGGGAGAACGCTTTCCGTTAGTTTGGAGGCCTATCCAGATACACTTGTTTTTGGGGGATACCACTTCTATCAGTCGGTTTTTTCTTTCCAAAGCTCGAAATTCTTAGGGGCTCCCGAGGTTTCTTCCAGCCTCGTTTTCTCTTCCAGAAAGCAGCAGTTGAACTTTTTGACACCCACAGAAAATTTCAAATTGGATGCACTTTGGGATCAAGATCGCATCAACTTTGGGCTTGATTTTAAACAACAAGGGGAGGAGAACTCGGCGCATTTAGCTGGCGCGTGGACCTTTGAAGAAGAGGGTTTATCACTGAAATTCAAGGACACGTATTTTCGGATTTTAGGCCAAGACTGGGCGATGGATCCAGCGAATAAAATCACGATTCAAGGGCCTGAATGGAAAGCAGACCGGGTATTAGTGGCGAATCAAAATCAATCCATTTCCTTGCAAGGTAGCCTTTCGAACGACACGACGGAGACCATTAAATTGCGGGCGAATCATTTCCAATTATCGACCTTGAAGCCTTTGTTTGCGACGAAAACGACGGGGGAATTAAATGGAGAAATTGCGATTCAAGATTGGTACCACCATACGCGTTTAGACTCTTGGTTATTAGTGGATTCGCTTCGCTTGAACAAGTTTTATATCGGGAATTTGCAGGGGGTGGGGACCTATTTAGCGGACGATAAAGCGATGGATGTAAACCTGAACTTGAACCGCTTAGGGGAATCTGTTTTGTTGTTGACTGGATCTTATAAGCCCTTTGAGGAAGAGCAAAAATTGAATCTGAAAGCTGAATTGAACCAGACAGATTTGCAGATTTTGGAGCCTTTCACGGAAGGGGTTTTCTCTGGATTAAAGGGCTCGGCGTCGGGTAATTTGCGTATCGGTGGCCTACCTACGAAACCAGAAATTACAGGTGATATAGTCTTTTTGAAGGCAGGGGCGGTGTTTGATTATTTAAAAACGTCGATGTCAGTATCGGATACGGTAAACTTTACTCCGCGTAAGATTTTTGCCAAAAATTGGAAGGTGCTCGATCCAGAGGGGAACAAATCCCTAGTCAACACCAGTCTTCATTTTCCAGAGGGAAAGCCCTTTGAACTGGACATTCAAGCGAACTTAGATCATTATAAATTGTTAAATACCAGCAGGGAGCCGAATTCGATTTATTATGGATTAGGCTATGCTTCTGGGCCTATGCGGGTGTCTGGGTCGATCGATAATTTAGTGGTTTCGGCTGATTTAAAAACGGAGAAAGGAACGCGCTTGTTCATTCCGTTGGATCGCGAGATGGACGCCACGGAAGCGGAAGATTATAGCTTTGTGAGTGAATTAACGAATCCGAATGTCGATCAAGCAGTGGCTACCGTTTCCACGAAATTGCAAGAGGATGGAATTACCCTTGACCTGCGTTTGGCGGTAACTCCTGAGGCCTATGGGGAAGTTCAGTTTGATGCAAAAAAAGGCGATGTCATGCGGATGTATGGTTCGGGAGATATCAAGATGAATTTGGACAAAAAAGGATCCTTTAAAATGGTGGGGGACTACGCCATCGATCAGGGGGATTATACCTTTACGCTTCAAAATTTGATTAATAAAAAGTTTGCGATTCAACGGGGTTCGAAGATCTCATGGACCGGTGATCCACTTGAAGCAAACGTGAATATCAAGGCGATTTATACCCAGTATGCGTCCTTGTTTCCGATCTTATTAGATACGACAAATAAGGGAAATTTGCCGGAGTTTAAGCGTCGTTATCCGGTCGATGTGACGATTAGTTTGCAGGATCGATTACTTTCACCTAGCGTGAATTTTGATATCGGTATCAGGGATTATCCGAAGGATATGACCTTAAATGGAGCGGTGACGGCCTTTACGAATCGGATTAAAACCGATGACCAGGAGTTAACGCGTCAGGTGAGTAATATCTTGTTATTTGGTCAGTTAGTTTCTCCATTCGGGGGAAGTGGTTTAGCCCTAGGAAATTTGATGGGCAACTTCACGGAGATGCTGTCGAACCAGTTGAGTAATTTGGCCTCCAAAATCAACAAAGATTTAGACATTTCTGTTTCGCTGGGCGGTGGTGCGTTGAACCAAGACATCTTGTCGAATTTGCAATTGCGGGCCTCGTATAACTTCAATGATCGCTTGCGCATCACGCGTAGTGGTGGATTTACCGATGCTAGAAACCAAACAAGTCCGCAGGTTTTACTCGGGGATTGGGCCTTGGAGTGGTTTGTGAAACCGGATGGAAGCTTGCGCTTGAAGACCTATAACCGTAACGTGCAGACGACAATCTTGGGTTCCTTTAACTCCTATCAGATTAACCAAACCGTAGGAGCTAGCTTACTGTATAACAAGGGATTCAATACCTTCTTTTGGCAAAAGAAGAAATAAAAAAGGCCACCCGTTCGGATGGCCCCTTTCAAAAAACGTAGGAGAAAATTACTTCACCTCGAATGCGCCAGTTCCGATTTGGAAACCTTCTGCATATAACTCTACTGTGTATTTACCTGGCTTGTACGCCACGCCACCACGTGGATACGTTACCGCTACTGTTTGGCCATCGTTTGAATAATCAAATGATTGCTTAGCAGTATACGTTAATTCTTTTCCGTTGATCGTGATGCGGCCAGAACCGATTGCTTCGTCAGACAAAGTAGCACCTTCGCCATCTAATACGCGAACGTAAACCGTCTTGCTTTCTAACTTGGTGATTGGGTTTGTTGCAAGGCTAAATACCACTTTTAATTTCTCGATTTTCTTGCCGTTCAAACGAGCTCTCTCTGTTTCTTTTCCTTTTGCATTCACCGCTAACACTTTCAAGTTTTGCGCTTTTAAAGCGGCTGCAATACTTACTTTGCGCGCTAATTCTTTATTGCGTTGGCTAACAGATGAAAGCGTATCGTTTAACGTTTGGTTTTGTGTTTTTAAACCAGAATTCTCCGTATTTAACGTCGTGTTTTGAGTCGTTAATGTTTGATTGCTTTCCGTTAAAATACCGTTTTGCTTCTTCAACTCAACGATTTCACCATCTTTTGTAGACAATACCACGTTGTATTCTTTGATTTTTGCTTCGTAAGAGGCGATCGTTGCGTGGTTTGAGTTCTTTAAAGAGGCTTTATCTTGTTCTAATTGAACTTTCAATGCTTCTAAATCAGCTACTTGACCACCTAGCGATTTAATCTCGGCGATTTTAGCATCTAATTGAGTCGAGATCGAATCCAAAGAAGAGCGTGTATTTGCTAATTCAGTGGCTTTTTGTTCGATTTGTGTAGCTTGGTCTTTCGTCGTTTGGTACGAGCGGAAGTACAAAACTCCTAATACTGCCGTTAGCACTGCTAAGACAATAAGGGCGGTTTTGGAATTGTTGTTAGGCGATTGTTCCATTTGGTATAAATTGATTTTTAAGGGTTTATAATTTTTAATGCCGCAAAATTACAAAATAAAGTTCACATTTTAGGAGGTCTTTCGGTTCGTAGACTCTTTTTGATTAATTTGCGTTCCATATTTACATCCTATGCCTACATACGACTTTATTGTCATCGGTTCTGGAATTGCGGGTTTATCCTACACGGTAAAGGTCGCGGACTATTTTCAGCAACGTCAAATTCCCATCAAAATTGCCTTGATTACCAAAACCGTGGCCGAGGAGACGAACACGAAATATGCACAAGGTGGGATTGCAACCGTTTGGGATACAGCGGATTCCTTTGAAAAGCATATCGATGATACGATGGTGGCGGGCGACTTTGTGAGTGATCGTAAGGTAGTGGAAATTGTAGTGAAAGAAGCGCCAGAGCGTTTGAAGGAATTGATTGCCTACGGAACAGATTTCGATCGCCAGGCGGATGGGTCTTTTGATTTAGTCAAAGAAGGTGGCCACTCGGATAAGCGTATTTTGCACCACAAAGATTCCACTGGAAATGAGATAGAACGGGCTTTATTAGCCAAAGTCAAATCGTATGACTGCGTCGATTTCTTCACTCATTACTTTGCCGTAGACTTAATTACCCAGCACCATTTAGGGGAGAAGGTGACGAAGGATACGCCGGGTAAGAAGTGTTTTGGGGTCTATGTATTGAATCTCAAGACGAATAAAATTGAAACTTTTTTAGGGAAAACGACCTTGTTAGCGACGGGAGGAATCGGTCAAGTCTATCAATCGACGACTAATCCGACGATTGCTACGGGAGACGGTATCGCGATGGCTTATCGGGCCAAAGCCTTTGTTCAAGGAATGGAATTCATTCAATTTCACCCTACAGCTTTATACAATCCAGGCAAGAAACCCTCTTTCTTGATTTCTGAAGCCGTTCGTGGACATGGAGGGATTTTGAAAAACCAGGATGGTTCTACTTTTATGGAAAAGTACGATGCGCGTCTTTCGTTAGCCCCTCGTGATATTGTGGCGCGCGCGATTGACTCGGAGATGAAAAAGAATGGAACGGACCACGTTTTCTTGGATACCCGTCATATTCCGAAGGAAGAGATTCTTCAGCATTTTCCTATGATTTACGATCATTGCCTTCAAGTGTTAGGCATTGATATGTCCCAAGAAATGATTCCGGTCGTTCCCGCACAACACTATTTATGTGGCGGAATTATCGTGAATGAATATAGCCAAACGAACATCGAAAACCTCTACGCCGCTGGCGAATGCTCGTTTACGGGCTTGCATGGGGCGAATCGTTTGGCCTCTAATTCGCTATTAGAAGCGATCGTTTACGCACACCGCGCTTTCGAAAAATCGGTGGCAGAATATGGCACCCAAATTTTACCTGAGGACATTCCTTCTTGGAATGATGACGGCACACGTCATCCGGAAGAGATGGTTTTAGTGACCGAGATGACCCGTGAATTAGAGTCGATTATGTCGAATTACGTGGGGATAGTTCGGACGGATCGCCGTTTGAAAAGAGCCTATGATCGCCTAGAATTGATCTATTTAGAGCACGAAGAATTGTACCGTCAATCGAAAATTACGGTGCCTTTGTGCGAATTACGGAATATGATTAATGTGGCCTATTTGATCATCAAACACGCACGGGCACAACGGGAAAATAAAGGTTTACACTATAACCTAGATCTGATTCTTTAGGTAAGAAACGATAACTTCCAGTCCTTTTTCGAAGTGGTGATTGTTCGGGATTACGATGTCGCAGCTGCGTTTGTGCGGGCGAATGTATTCCTCATAAGTGGGCTTCACGTGGTATTTCCAGCGGTACATCACATCTTGCAAATCATAACCACGCTCTTCATTATCGCGCTTGATTCTGCGCTTTAATTTGATTTTATCTTGGGCGTCGATGAAGATTTTGAGGTCCAAAAGCTGTGCCACCTCCGGAAAGTGAAACACAAAAATTCCTTCTACCACTAAGATTTTACGGGGATGAAAATGCAACATATCCGGCACTTTCTCCGTGTTGTTGAAGGTATATTCTACTCGACTAACTACTTCGCCGTTTCGTAAACGTTCGATATCAGCCGCAAAAGCTTGGTCGTCGATGGCTCCAGGAAGGTCAAAGTTCTCGATTCCATTATGATCTTTCGTCTGGTACTCGATGGGACGGTAGTAATTATCTTGGGACAAAAGACAGATGTCATCCGTCTGGAACTGCTCCATTAATCGGCTTAAAAATAGGGTTTTACCCGAGGCGCTACCTCCAGTGATTCCGATAATAAAGGGACGTTCGATTGTTGACATGTGTGTTAATTGCGCTGCAAATTTGCGAAAAGGTTTTTATTTAAGCTAAAAAACCACTTTCATTTTCGGAATTTGAGGTAAACCGCCACTTCATCTTTCACTTGCGTGGCCACATAATGAAGTCCCGCTTGCGTGAATTCATCGATGATTTCGAGCTCAAAAAACAAGTCTTTGCCACATCCCTCGTGCTGCAATCGTTCCTCTTTGGATATTTCTTCTTCTATGATAACAAGTCCTCCCTCATTTAGAGCATTTTTGATTTTCGCTAGCATTTCTCCGCGATCCTCGAACTCATGCCAGGCATTAAAGACCCAAATTTGATCCTTACCTTCTAGTTTTTCAGGATTGATTTCGACCCCCGTTTCCCAAACTAAACCCGTTTTCTCCGTGAAATAGTCGATGCTATCTTGAATATCCTCCTGCTCAACGAGCGGATCCACCAGCGTTAGATGCTCTGCTGGATAATGCAAGCAAAGGCTTACCTCCCACCAGCCAAAGCCGCAGCCGATCGAGGCGATGCGATCCGTTGTTTTCCAAAGTCCAAAATCGTAGAATTCTTTCATAGACTCGCAATTTAAGGTATATTTGACCAATAAAATAGAAACACTATGGCGATTTTTATTGCTCCGACGGCCAGCGTAATGGGCCGTGTTATTATCTCAAAGGATGTATCTGTTTGGTATGGCGCGGTGATTCGCGCAGATGTGGAGGAGATTCACTTAGGTGAGGGATGCAATATTCAAGATAATGCCGTTTTGCATGCGGATGAGGGCGATAAAACCATCATCGGTCCACACGTCACGGTCGGTCACGGTGCTATTGTGCACGGTGCTGAAATAGGCGAGGGTAGTTTAGTGGGAATGCAAGCTACGGTGTTGAATAGGGCCAAAGTAGGCAAGTTTTGCCTCATCGGAGCTCACGCCCTAGTCACTGAAGGGATGGAAATCCCCGACTATTCGCTTGTTTTAGGCACTCCAGCAAAGGTCGTTAAGACACTGAACGAAGATCAAATCAATCGCTTAAAATTCGGTCCACCTCATTATGTAAAAATGGGTGCCGAACACAAATCAGGTAAATTTCCCTTGTTAACCGCGGCAGACTTCGAATAATGGAACTCATTCTCATTCGCCACGCACATGCGGGCCCACATACGGCTGACGATAAAGGTCGACATCTTTCGGAAAGAGGTATCAAAGAAGCTCTCCTTTTAGGCGAATGGATGCATTTAAAGCAATTTCCTGCTGGTTTTTGGTTAATCTCAGACGCCATCCGAACTCGTGAAACGGCTGAGTTACTAGGCAAACCCTTTTCTGAATTTGAGCTTTCCGAATTTTGGTATATTTCTAGTGGCCCAGATTATTTGAGTGAAATCGCGAAAAGAACAGAGCCCATTCTCTACCTAGTCGCGCACAATCCGTCTATTTCTTATTTGGCCTCCTATTTAACCGGCGATATGATTCAAATGGAAACCGCCGGTTGCCTATCTTTGCATTTTCCTGGTCTAAGCTCTTGGTCAGAAATCACCAAAGGCTCCGCCACCATCACACATCAACTATGAACAAGAACCAAAAAATCTTCCGCTGGGTGTTAATTTTGTTTACGCTGTTGATGATCGCATTGGCGGTTCAGATGGGGATGAATACGACGGCGCCGTGGAATAAAAAGAAGCATTTAGAGAAAAGTTTACATTGAGTACTTTTGATTTCCACTACCAGAATCGTGCTGCGCAATGATTTTTTGTAGTGAAAATCTAAACCACTCAACACAATATCTTTTCTCTAACTTTTCATTTTGTCTTTTCTGATATACATAAAAAAGGGGCTTCAGCCCCTTTTTTATTCCAACTTTGAACTTTGCTCTGTGAACTTTGATATTTATATCATTTCACAAATGCATCGCCGCAGGCGATTCCAACTCTATGCTCTATGCTCTATGCTCTATGCTCTATGCTCTATGCTCTATACTCTATACTCTCTAATCTATACTCTAAAGTACACTAGCTATGTGACGAAGGTGATGCTCACAATGCCACGCATAAATCCCTAATACCTTATCTAGTTGATAGGTAATCCCACGTTCAGGGTGCAAATAGGTTCTCTTCCAATCTGCTTCCGTCATGGTTTCCATCAAATAAACCCAACGCAAGTGGATGTAGCGCAAGCCCTCGATCGACCAAGCAATAGGAGCTTGATTTCCGTCAGGCATGGAAGCCCAATCGTCTTCGCTGTAGGGTTTAATGGTAGGGTTATCCTCTGTTAAAGCCATTTTGAAACGGATGTAGCTGTTCATGTGGCTATCCATTAAATGGTGGATCACTTTGCGAGCCGACCAGCCGCCTTCGCGGTAGGGTTTTTCTAGTAAAGTTTCATCAACGCCCTTCAATAAGGCAGTCAAGTCATCAGCAGTCGTTGCGATCGTTTTAATCCAAGCGGCTCTGATCTCTGGTGTAATGACCTCCGGATTCTTGTACTTACCGATAGGGTATTGCAATGGGTTCAGTTCTGTACTAGACATTCGTATAAAATTTTGTGATGTCGATAGCCGCTTCTCTGGTGTGAGCAATCAAAGGATGAACTCCTGTTTTGATGGCTTCTAGCATTTCTTTGGCCGTATCTTTACTTAAATGTGCGACGTGTAAAGGAAGTAATGTTTCGCCTTCTTCGATTTCCAAAGGAGTACAAACGCGGAAGTTCTCAGTTCCCATAGCGGCTAATTCCGCTGCATGAACCTTGATCGTTTGGAAGCTAGCTTCCAATGCCTCATCAGTCGAACCACTAATTTCCAAAACCTGTACCTCTTTCGCTGCTTTCGCTTGCAAAGAGGCTGCAATAGTTTCGTCCAACGCTTTTAATTGCTGACTAAGTTGGTAATAGTTTTTCCCGGTTCTTAAGCGCTCGCGGATGGATTGGCGAATGAAATAGGTCAATGAATCCGTTACATTCAGGCCGATTTCGGCCATTTGCTTGAAGATTAAGGAGCTAGGTGACATGCCAGGGATGGTGTTGGGGTCATGTAGAACAACCACACCATTTTTATCAAGGAATCCATCGATACGAGTACAAACGCCAAA
>JBJTMW010000080.1:0-14535 GCA_046070715.1 Aquirufa sp.
CTTCCAAAGCGCCAGTTAATACATCTCCAATGGCTACAGGACCTACACCCGCAGGCGTACCGGTAAAAATATAATCACCTGTCTTTAGCGTAAAATACTTGGAGACTTCTTCAATCAATTCCGCTACATTCCAAATCATCAATTCAGAATTTCCATCCTGCACTAATGCTCCGTTTTTATGTAAGGTAAAATGAATAGGATTTTCAAGAACAGCGGAATTGAAAGGTTGCATAGCACTAACAAATGCAGAGCCATTAAAAGCTTTCGCTTTTTCCCACGGTAAACCTTTCTCTTTCAACTTACTTTGCACATCTCTAGCTGTAAAGTCAATCCCTAAGCCAAACGAATCGATGTACTTGTGCGCAAATTTTGCTTCTATATTTTTGCCCACTTTACCTATCCTAAATACTAACTCGAGTTCGTAATGAACATCTGAGGAGAATTTAGGATAGTAAAAGTGACTATTTGCATCAATTAAAGCCGTATCAGGCTTCAGAAAGACCACCGGTTCTGTTGGTCTTTCATTCGATAACTCAGTAATATGATCTACGTAATTACGACCGATGCAAATAATTTTCATGGCTTATTTCAATACTTCTGATACTAAACGCGCAGCATCCTTCAATAAAACAGCTGAGAATACTTTCAAGCCTGAATTATTAATGATGGCAGCACCTTCCTCTGCATTGGTTCCTTGAAGACGAACAATAATCGGGATATTGATTTCACCAATGTTTTTGTACGCTTCTACCACTCCATTTGCCACGCGATCACAACGAACGATACCACCAAAGATATTGATCAAGATTGCTTTTACATTTGGATCTTGTAGGATAATGCGGAAACCAGCTTCGACTGTTTTAGCGTTTGCTCCACCCCCCACATCAAGGAAGTTAGCGGGATCGCCACCAGATAATTTAATTATATCCATAGTTGCCATCGCTAAACCAGCTCCGTTTACCATGCAACCTACGTTACCATCTAATTTAACGTAGTTCAAATCGTTTTCAGACGCCTCTACTTCTAATGGATCCTCTTCTTCGATATCACGTAAAACCGCTAGGTCTTTGTGACGGAATAAAGCGTTATCATCTAAGTTTACTTTAGCATCTACCGCTAAGATTTTATCATCAGAAGTCTTCAACACAGGGTTGATTTCAAACATAGATGAATCAGTCTCTACATATGCGCGGTACAAAGATTGAATGAATTTAACCATCTCTTTCAAAGCCGCTCCGCTTAAACCTAAAGCGAAAGCTACTTTACGAGCTTGGAAGTCTTGAAGACCTACACGTGGATCAATCCATTCTTTAATGATCTTTTCAGGGCTATGCTCAGCCACTTCCTCGATATCCATTCCACCTTCCGTACTTGCCATGATCACATTGCAAGCCTTAGCACGGTCTAATAAGATCGATAAATAGTATTCTTTAGGCTCAGAATCACCAGGATAATACACATCCTCAGAAATTAACACCTTGTTTACTTTCTTTCCTTCAGGACCAGTTTGATGCGTAATTAATTGCATTCCCAAAATTTGAGAAACGCGCTCTTTTACTTCATCTAAACTTTTAGCAAGTTTAACACCGCCCCCTTTTCCACGGCCACCCGCATGAATTTGAGCTTTAACAACAAACCATCCAGTACCTGTCTGAGCCTTTAATTGCTCAGCCGCTGAGATCGCGTTGTCAACAGAGTCAATCACAATTCCTTCTTGAATGCGCACTCCGTAACCTTTTAAGATTTCTTTCGCTTGATATTCGTGAATATTCATTTAGTAAAATTTTAATTTCGTGAAATTACTATTTATTTGCGTAAATATTAAATAACCGTTCATTCATTCGTATTTTCTAAAAAAAAGACAAAAAAATGTTAGAATTAAAAAATATTTCCAAAAGTTATGGAACTCAATTAATTCTAGACAATATCTCTTTAGAAGTGAAGGAGTCAGAAATGGTCAGTATTTTAGGTCCGTCCGGATCAGGTAAAAGCACCTTACTTCAGATTATAGGCCTATTAATGAAAGCAGATTCTGGCCAGATATACTTAGATGGTTTGGACTATGCTTCTCTAACGGAAAAGGATCAAGCTGCTTTCCGGAATGAAAAACTCGGATTTGTCTTTCAGTTCCACAACCTTTTAGGAGAATTTACTTGCGAAGAAAATATCAAGTTCCCCCTATTTATTAAAGGAAATAAATTAAATGAATCCGATTTGGAACTGTTTGATAAAATAGTCCAAACCTTAGGCATACAAGCAATATTACATAAACTGCCTTCACAGATCTCCGGTGGAGAACAACAACGTGTGGCTGTAGCGAGAGCCTTGATTAATCGCCCTACCCTTCTTTTAGCGGATGAACCCACGGGAAATTTAGATAACAAGAATGCTGAAAACCTGTATGATTTGTTTGTAGAGCTAAAAGCGGTTTGGCAACAACGAATCATAATGGTTACTCACAATGAGAAATTAACTTCTCATTCTGATCAGGTTATTTATCTAAATTCTGGTAGAATCGAATAGAATTACTGCCAAAATGTCATAAATTTGCAATCTATATTTCATTGATTGTAACATGCAAGATTTAAAAGTACTGACGAAGGAAGAGAAAGAGGGTTTGGATGTTCCGAGAATATCGGAGGATCAGGTGTCAGAGAACTCTTTTGGCAAAAAAGTCTATATCGAAAGTTATGGCTGTCAAATGAATTTTGCAGACTCAGAAGTCGTGACCTCTATCCTGCAAGATAACGGTTACGTTACGACTTCGAATCTTAAAGAAGCACACACTATTTTATTAAATACATGCGCTATTCGCGAGAATGCGGAACATAAGATTCGCCATCGACTGCAAGTATTCACTCATTTAAAGGCGAAGAATCCCGCTTTGACAATAGGTATTTTAGGCTGTATGGCAGAGCGTTTGAAGACTAAATTGATCGATGAGGAAAAGATTGTAGATCTAGTCGCTGGCCCTGATGCATACCGTGATTTACCAGCCTTATTAGACGAAGTATCTGATGGCCAAAAAGCCATCAACGTCTTCCTTTCTCGTGAAGAGACTTATGGTAATATTGAGCCTGTGCGATTGAATTCCAATGGAGTAACTGCCATGGTTAGCATTATGCGTGGTTGTGATAATATGTGTACTTTCTGCGTTGTTCCCTATACGCGAGGACGCGAAAGATCCCGTGATTTGCCTTCTATTATTCATGAATGTGAGAAATTATACCAGCAAGGCTATCGCGAAGTAACTTTATTAGGCCAAAACGTGGATTCGTATAAATGGACATCTGAAGAGGGTCAAAAAGTTAATTTTGCTCAATTACTTGAAGCGGTTGCTTTAGTTAATCCATTATTGCGCGTTCGTTTTTCGACTTCTCATCCTAAAGATATCACAGACGAAGTATTGTATACGATGAAGAAGTACGATAATATCTGTAAAAACATTCACCTACCCGCTCAAAGTGGAAGTAATCGAATTTTGGAATTAATGAAGCGTTCTTATACGCGAGAGTGGTATTTAGAGCGTATCAAATCCATACGTGCCATACTAGGTGAAGAATGCGGCGTTTCTCAAGACATGATTGCTGGATTCTGTACCGAAACGGAAGAAGATCACCAGGATACTTTGTCTTTATTAGCTGAAGTGGAATACGACTTCGGATATATGTTTGCTTATTCGGAGCGCCCGGGAACACCAGCTGAAAAGAAATTAACGGATGATGTGCCGGAAGAAGTAAAAATGCGACGTCTACAAGAAATCATTGATTTACAGCGAATTCATTCAGCTAAACGTAATGAAATGTGGGTAGGAAGAAAGGTACAAGTTTTAGTTGAGGGTGATTCAAAGAAATCTAAATTGCATCATTTTGGCAAAATAGACTCGAATAAAGTAGTCGTATTTCCGAAAGGAAGCGAAGTGAAAGGGGATTATGTATTTGTGAATGTAACTCATTGTACATCAGGAACTTTATTAGGTGAATTATGTTAGATAACAGTCATCTTGCGAGTATAAAAGCACGGTTCGGGATCATTGGGAACGCCCCTGCACTGCTTCGAGCCATTTCGGTTGCAGAACAAGTAGCCGCCACGGATATGACTGTATTAATTACGGGAGAAAGTGGATCGGGAAAAGAATCGTTTTCAAAAATTATTCACTCCCTTTCTAAGCGTAAACATGGCGCATTTATCGCTGTAAACTGTGGTGCTATTCCAGAGGGGACGATTGATTCTGAATTGTTTGGCCATGAGAAAGGGTCCTTTACAGGTGCTATAGAAGCACGTAAAGGCTATTTTGAGGTGACAGATGGTGGAACAATCTTCCTAGATGAAATTGCCGAAATGCCCTTAGGTACACAGGCTCGTTTGTTACGGGTGTTAGAGAATGGTGAATTTTATCGCGTGGGTTCCTCTAAAGTGCAGAAAACGAATGCGCGCGTAGTGGCTGCAACAAATCTCAACTTACAGCAAGCGATAGAAAAAGGGAAATTCAGGGAGGATCTGTATTATCGTTTAAGTACAGTGCCTATTTATGTACCCCCTTTGAGAGAGCGTGGAGATGACATTGAGTTGCTTTTCAGGAAGTTTACGACGGATTTTTCGGAGTCTCATCGAGTGAAACCGATCATGTTAACCAAGGAGGCCAAAGACTTACTTCAAAAACAGCGTTTTCCAGGAAACATACGGCAATTAAAGAATCTCGCAGAACAAATATCCGTTTTAGAATTAGGGGATAGAATCATCGATGAATTGCAATTACAGTACTATTTAGACTTCAATGAGCCTAAAATAGGAAACACGGTCGTTAAAGCCGATGCTTTCTCGGGTCCTGAAGGCATGAACGAAAGGGAGATTTTGTACAAGATTTTATTTGATCTTAAACGAGATGTGACGGAATTGAAAAAGATCTTATTGAAGGTAGTCGAATCGGATCAGTCGAAAGCTTATGAGATTCTGCACGACAATATGGCCATTTTCGAGGACGTCCGAAATCAAGTAGAAGTGAGTAACCCTCCAGCCGGATTATCCTTACCTATTCACGAACAAGAAGAGACGAAGTTTACGGAGGAACCGATTGATTCTATTTTTGAGGAAATTATCTTGCCCGCAAATGATGTTACGTTGTCATTAGAGAAACAAGAAAAGGAAATCATTATTCGTGCGCTGAAGAAAAATAAGAATAAACGAAAGTACGCCGCAAAAGATTTAGGTATATCAGAGCGTACCTTATACCGTAAAATAAAGCAATATGATTTGGAGGACATGGATTAATTTTTGCCTTATTTTGATGGCTATCATAGGATTATCTTCCTGCTATAGCTTCAAAGGGGCTAGTTTGGATCCTAATTTGAAGACTATTCAGGTAAGTAACATTCGTATGGAAACAGCAGGTGGCCCTGCGAATCTTAGTTTAGAGATAAACGAGAAACTAAAAGAGTATTTTCAACGCAATACATCTTTGAAGATTAACAATAAAAATCCTGATCTATTAATCGAGGGAAGTATTGTGGGTTATGAATTAACACCACAAGCTCCTACAGGAGATGATAAAGCGGGTTTAAACCGTATTACCTTGCGTGTCCAATTTAGGTTAATCAATCGTTTAGACGAGGATAAGAATTTTGAACAAGAGTTCTCTTTCTACCAGGATTTTCCGCAGAGTCAAACGTTGACACAAGTAGAAAAGGCCTTAATTCCTAAATTAGTCGATCAAATTATTTTAGATTTGTTTAATAAAATTGCGGGAGACTGGTAACATGGAAACTTCGAAAGCACAAAAATTGTGGTTTTTATTGAACAAAATAGAACGATCGGATCAGTCAGAACTGAATCAGGACAAGTTGCATTATCCCTATTTCTATTTATTGCATTGGAATGAACGTTTTTCCATTTTAAAGCAACAAAAGATTGCCTTACAATCTTTGCAGCGAAAACGTTATTTTCAATCTATTTATGATCTCTCTGAGGAAATAGCTGAAATACCAGAATCCCTCCCTGCTGAAGAAATTAAAGCCTTACAAGATTCCCTGATTGATCAATTTATTTTAAATCAGCCTACCTTAGCCAAGCCTAAACGTAGTGATATGGAGGATGCGCCTCAAGAAGATTTATCTGCCTCCGAGTTTGCGCTTCCTATCTCCGAAACGGTGGCTATTCTGTTAACAAAGCAAGGTAAATATTTACAAGCGATTGAATTATATGAGAAGTTAAGTTTGATTAAACATGAAAAAAGACTTTACTTTGCATCTCAAATTTCAGCATTACAAAATTTACTAACTGAATAAATATGTTTACTTTATTAATTTCTTTGATTGTTATCTTTTCTGCCCTGTTAGTGGTACTTATTCTCGTTCAAAACCCGAAGGGTGGCGGTATTAGTGGTGAGTTCTCCTCTTCAGGCGCTACCCAAATGTTTGGTGTTCAAAAGACAGGAGACATTGTAGAACAATTAACGTGGGGGTTCTCTATCGCTATTTTAGTGTTAGTTTTAGTGACTAACTTCACTTTGTCAGGAACAAAAGAAACAAGCACCTCTGTAAACGTAGAAAAAGCAGCTACTAAAACAGTTCCTGTTGCGCCAGCTCCTGCAGCTCCGAAGCAATAGATATTTATTATATAGTATAGTTGATACTGCCAAAATTTCAGCAATGAGTTTTGGCATTATTATTGTATAAGCCTTTGTACCATGTTCGCATGGATGTATAATCTCTAATTTAAAAATTAAATTTATAACACATGTCAAATTTAAGTATTAAGCCCTTAGCGGATCGGGTTGTTGTAGAACCAGCTCAAGCTGAAGAAAAAACAGCATTTGGTATTATTATTCCTGACACAGCGAAAGAGAAACCACAAAAAGGAACTATCGTAGCCGTAGGAAATGGAAAGAAAGACGAGCCTATCACGGTTAAAGTAGGTGATTCAGTTTTGTACGGTAAATACTCTGGTACAGAAATCACGATTGACGGTAAAGATTACCTAATCATGCGTGAATCTGACATTTTTGCAGTTTTATAATATTAACACAACATTAATTACAAAATCATATGGCAAAGGAACTATTTTTCGATAGCGAAGCGCGCGAAAAAATGAAAAGAGGGGTTGATACCCTTGCAAATGCGGTTAAAGTAACTTTAGGGCCAAAAGGTCGTAACGTTATCATTGATAAAAAATTCGGTTCTCCATCAATCACGAAAGATGGTGTTTCTGTAGCGAAAGAAATTGAATTAGAGGACGCTGTGGAAAACATGGGTGCTCAGTTAGTGAAGGAAGTTGCTTCTAAAACGGCTGATCAAGCGGGTGACGGTACAACAACTGCCACTGTGTTAGCTCAATCCATCTACACCATCGGTTCTAAAAACGTTGCTGCAGGGGCAAATCCTATGGATTTGAAACGTGGTATCGAAAAAGCAGTAGATGCTATCGTGGCTGATTTGAAAAAACAATCTCGCGCGATCACTACTTCTAAAGAAATTGCTCAAGTAGCAACCATTTCAGCCAATAATGATTCTGAAATCGGAACGATGATTTCTTCAGCGATGGAGAAAGTAGGTCGTGAAGGTGTCATCACGGTAGAAGAAGCACGTGGTACAGAAACTGAGGTAAAGACGGTAGAAGGTATGCAGTTTGACCGTGGTTATTTATCAGCGTACTTCGTAACGAATACAGACAAAATGGAGGTGGAATTAGAGAAACCATTCATCTTGATCTCTGAGAAAAAAGTATCTTCTATGAAGGAATTACTTCCTGTATTAGAGGCAGTAGCGCAAACAGGTCGTCCCCTATTGATCATCTCTGAAGATGTGGATGGTGAGGCATTAGCTACATTAGTAGTGAACAAGATGCGTGGTGCATTGAAAGTGGCTGCTGTTAAGGCTCCAGGTTTCGGTGATCGTCGTAAAGCGATGCTAGAAGATATCGCCATCTTAACAGGCGGAACTGTTATCGCTGAAGAGCGTGGTTTCAAATTAGAGAACGCTACGATCGAATATTTAGGTCAAGCAGAGAAAGTAATCATTGACAAAGACAATACGACTATTGTAAATGGTGCTGGATCGAAAGACAATATCGAAAATCGTGTGAACCAGATTAAAGCTCAAATCGAGAACACTACGTCTGATTACGATCGCGAGAAATTACAAGAGCGTTTAGCTAAATTATCAGGTGGTGTAGCTATTCTTTACATTGGTGCTGCTACGGAAGTAGAGATGAAAGAGAAGAAAGACCGTGTGGATGATGCATTACACGCTACGCGTGCCGCTGTGGAAGAGGGTATCGTAGCTGGTGGTGGTGTAGCACTTATTCGTGCGATTCAATCATTAGACGCATTAAAAGGCGATAACGAAGATCAATTAACAGGTATCAACATCATCCGTCAGGCAGTTGAATCCCCATTGCGCACGATTGTATCGAATGCAGGTGGTGAGGGTTCTGTAGTGATTAATGCTGTGAAGGCTGGAAAAGATGATTTCGGTTACAATGCTCGCGAAGATAAATATGAAAATATGATCGCTGCAGGTATTATTGACCCTACTAAAGTGACTCGTTTAGCATTAGAAAATGCAGCGTCTATCGCAGGCTTGTTGTTAACAACAGAATGTGTGATTGCTGACAAACCAGCTAATGAACCAGCTCACGGACACGGCCCTGGTGGCGGTGGAATGGGTGGAATGATGTAATTTTAATTAGATTAATCCTTGAAAACTCCCCATATTTGGGGAGTTTTTTTTTGAATGAAAGCGCTTATGAAAAGAATTGCCATAGATATGGATGACGTTTTGGCGAAAACCACACACGTTATTATAGATCGCATTAATCAAATTGTTGATAAAAATTTCACCTACGAGGAACTCTTACACGGAAATCAAACTGTAAAAGAAGAGTTTTATGCCCATTATTTAGCGAATAACTCTTTTCTCTGGGAGCCTGGATTTTTTGAGCACATTCCTGTAAATGAAGATGCCATAGAGGTGGTAAGAAAATTAACAGAAAGATATGAGGTTTTTATTGTTTCTGCCGCAACAGAATTCCCTAATTCATTGAAGGAAAAGTTAACGTGGATGGAAATGCATTTCCCTTTTATCACCTGGAAACACATTGTGTTTTGCGGACACAAGCACATGATTCAAGCGGATTATTTAATTGATGATCATGAAAAGAATTTACACACTTTTACGGGAACGCCTCTCCTATTTACGGCGCCCCATAATTTGCATATAAATGATTTTAAGCGGGTCAATAATTGGAAAGAAGTAGAAAAGTTATTGTTAGATTAATGAAGAAAGCGCGGTTTAGTATTGGTATTTTATTTTTCATTTGTGGCTTAAATTTTGCGACTTGGGCCACGCGTATTCCTGATTTTAAATTCATTTTAGGCCTTTCGGATGCACAGTTAGGAACGGTTTTGATGGGGCTGCCCATTGGATCCTTGGTTTCTTTACCCATCGCGGGATGGTTATTAACGAAATATGCCTCTCGTTGGATTTGCATCATAGCGGTGGTCATGTATGTGATTGTCATCCCGAGTTTAAGTTTACTGAGTTCACCGCTGACACTCTTTGCAGGTCTTTTCTTTTTTGGGATGGCTGGCGATATTATGAATATTGCCATGAATACTCAGGTGGTTAGTTTAGAGGCGAAAATGAATAAGATTATCATGTCCTCTTTTCATGCTGTATTTTCTATTGGATTAATGGCAGGAGCCTTTTTAGGGGGTATTTTGGAAAAAGAAAACTTTACGACTACCGAACATTTTAGTCTCGTAGCTTTAACAAATATTTTGTTAATCCCGTTTAGCTTTCCAAATCTGTTAACAGATAAACCGGTACAAGATGAGAACAAGCCTAAATCGTCCATTTTTAAGTTAGGTTCCTATTTAATTATATTGTCCTTTATTGCCTTTTGTGGAATGTTGTGTGAGGGCGCTATGGCCGATTGGATCTCCTTGTATTTTAAAGAATATAGTCCCAATTCCCCGTTCCCCATCACGATTGGATTTTCATTCTTTGCTGCGGCGATGGTATTGGGGCGTTTTTTAGGGGATACCATATCCTTGAAATATGGGGTTTCCACCATTCTTATTCTGAACGGAATATTAGTGGGTTTAGGTATGTTACTCACCCTACTTTTCCCTTCCATTTACTTGAAAATCGCCGGTTGTTTTATAACCGGTGTGGGTATCTCCACCATTGTACCCTTGATTTATTCCCAAGCTGGCAACCAAAAGGAGATTATGCCTTCGATCGCCATTGCCGGCGTTTCGACGATTGCCTATGTGGGCTTTTTGTTAGGTCCTGTATTAATTGGGTACTTATCTGATTTTGTGGGCTTGGACAAAGCCTTGTTTTTAATCGTATTTTTAGGATTTTTAGCGGCGTTTATTTCCAAAACCTGGGCAACGAAAGAATGATCATCGAATACCGGAAACCTTCAGAGGCCTTAGCGCCATTTGTAGACCATTTGTGGGAAAAACAAGTGGATATTTCTGGTATTATTCCCTATGATATCGAGACAATATTTCCGGAGGATCAGGCGGTTTTGACCTATTCTTTTGGTAAGGATTATTATCGTTCACATGCTAATGCTGACCTTTTTACAACGATTAATGGCATACAGCTAGAAGGCTTGCACCAAGCCCCTAATTTCTATAAACACCAACCGGGAATACATATTTTTGGGGTTAAATTTCGAGTAGGAGGTTTATTTGCTTTTCTTTCCACTCCTATTTCTGCGACGAATAATAACAGTATTCCAGCTGAAACGCTATTGGTTAATTTGCCAGCCTTAACCTCTACAATGAATTTTGATGAGCGCTGTCAATTAATAGAGAACTATTTATTAGCGCATTTAATTGAAAAACAGGTAAAAAAGTATTTAAAGCTATTGCTAATGCTTCAGGAATTAGAAGGGGATTCTAATGCGTTGCCCAGTTCCTACAAAACACTTTCGCGTTTATTTCAGGAAGTCATAGGCATAAGTCCCAAAGAATACGTTCAGATCAAACGTATCAATCAATCCTTGGCTTTATTTGCTTCTACAAAAGATATAAAAAGCCAAGATTTAGCGGATCAATTAGGCTATTATGATGCGGCACATTTCATTAACGAATTCAAAAAATACACCGGCAAAACGCCTAAAAGTTTAAAGAATAGTCTTTTTGATATGAAGGGGTCTGAATTCATCGACGAGTTCAAGCAATATATTTCTCCGGAACATTTACTGCATTACACGTCCATTTTTAGGAAGAATTTGTAATTGTCCATTTTTTACAATGTATTTATCGGTTAATTTTTGAATATTTAACTTATGAATAAACATGTTATTTTTTGGTCCATTACCGTAGGCTTAGGAGGCCTTCTTTTTGGGATGGATGTGGCTGTCATTTCTGGTGCTGAATTAGCCATTCAGCAATTATGGAAGTTAGATTCTTTCACGCACGGATTAGCCATCGCCGCTGCACTTTATGGTACCGTTATAGGCGCAGCCTTAGGTGGTATTCCAGCGGATTTATATGGTCGTAAGAAGACATTATTTTGGATAGGTTTAAGCTTTTTTGTTTCCTCTATAGGTGCTGCCATTGCCCCTGATGTTCATTTATTTATGTTATTCCGCTTTCTGGGTGGATTAGGGATAGGTGCCTCTTCTGTGGTAGCCCCTATTTACATCTCAGAAATAGCACCTGCGAAACACAGAGGTAAATTAGTCATCTCGTTTCAACTGAATATCGTTTTAGGTATTTTGATTGCTTACGTCTCCAATTACTTTATTCAAGGCATGGAAAACGATTGGCGCATCATGTTAGGCGTTGTCTCTTTACCCTCTTTGTTGTTCTCCATACTTATCTTATTAACTCCTGAAACTCCGCAGTTTTTATTATTGAAGCGAAATGATTTAGTAGGCGCTCGCAAGGTTTTGGAATTAGCTGACCCTAATCCTGAGGAGACGATTCAACGAATTCAGAATAATGCTAAAAAAAGCACAATTAAAGAGCGCTTGTTCTCAGGCAAGTTTGTTTGGCCTTTAACATTGGCGTTTTTGTTTGCCTTTTTTAACCAAATGTCCGGAATCAATGCAATCATTTATTATGCGCCAAGAATCTATGAATTAACGGGTTTAGGCAAAGAAAGTGCCTTATTATCCACTGCTGGAATCGGAATCGCTAATCTATTATTTACCTTATTAGGCTGGTATTTGATTGATCGTGTAGGTCGTCGCGTCTTGATGTTTATTGGGTCGATAGGCTACATAATTACACTTAGTTTAATTGCCTACGCCTTTTACACGGAATCCTATTCATTCGTTCCTATTTACATATTTGCTTTTATTGCGTCGCACGCAATCGGCCAAGGATCTGTCATTTGGGTATTTATTTCAGAAATATTCCCTAATTCAGTTCGGGCATCAGGAATGGCCTGGGGATCTTTGACACACTGGGTATTTGCTGCATTAGTGGCGAACTTCTTCCCTTTGTTTACGGAAAGTTATGGTGGAACTTTAATCTTTGGCTTTTTTGCGGTGATGATGGTAGCTCAGCTAGCCTATGTGGCTTTTATGATGCCGGAGACGAAAGGGGCTAATTTGGAAGACATTGAAAAACAGGTAATCATGCATTAATCGTGTTTATATGATATATTTCGATCCTAACAGCAGCAAACCTAAATACCAACAATTAATTGATGGTATCATCGATGGTATTAATTCCGGCTTATTAGAGCACGGAAAACAGTTACCTTCCATTAACAAGGTGGCGAGTGAATTCAACATGGCGCGTATGACCGTTACGAAGGCCTATGATGATTTGCGGGAGAAAGGATTGATCAGTTCTCACCACGGAAAAGGATTCTATGTTTCCAGTACGAATACGAAAAATGCTTTGCGCGTTTTCATTTTAATGGACGCTTTAACACCGTATAAAGAGATTTTATATGAGAGTATTATCTCTCATTTAGGAGAAGATGTAAGCCATAATTTGTTTTTTCACTACCACGATATCGAATTATTTGAGGAGTTGATTACGAATAATTTGGGAAAATACAATCACTATATTATTCTCCCCCATTTTAACAAAAGTGTGGCTAGGATTGTATCTAAAATTCCGAAGGACAAATTATTAGTCTTAGATATTAATATCAAAGAATTTAGTGATGACTATTCCATTTTGTACCAAAACTTTGAATCCAATATCTACCAAGGTTTAAGTACCTCGTTAGAAAAAGTAAAAAAGTACCAACAGATTAACTTGGTTTTAAGCTCTAAAAGCTTCCAGTACACCCCGGATGGAATCATTGAAGGTTTTACCAACTTCTGCACAGAAAACAACTTGGAATTCGATATTATCCCTGATTTAGATGACGACTATGAATTGCAAGTGAACCAGGCTTATATTGTTTTTAGAGAGTATGATCTCATCAAGATGATTAACTGGACCACGAAGCACAAGTTAAAGGTGGGAAAAGACATCGGTATTATTTCTTACGATGATACACCTTTAAAGGAAATTATTGCCGAAGGCATATCTGTTATCTCCAATGATTTTAAGAAAATGGGAGAACGCGCGTCTGAAATGATTATTAATCGGGAAAAAGGCCGAGAGTCAAACGAATTCTATTTTATCGACCGTGGTTCTCTATAAATCTAAGTGGACATTTAACCAGCCGGCATCCATTTTCACCCCTAAGGAATTATAAAAATCAATTGCGGGTGTATTCCAATCTAACACTTGCCACATCATTCCGGTGCATTTTGTACGTTTCGCTTCTTCAATCGCTTCCATAATTAAGCGTTTGCCTAAGCTTTTGCCTCGAAAACTTTCCTTGATGTACAAATCTTCCAAATAGAAACGTCTACCCTTCCAGGTAGAGAAACGGTAATACCATAGAGAGAACCCCCCTAATTCCCCATTCAAATAAATCAGATTTGCAAAGAATAACGGATTGTCAGAAAATCCTCCTCCGATATAATCATCAATGGTGGAACTAACTTCTTCAGGAGCTTTTTCAAAGATGGCTAATTCCATCACTAAATCTCGTACTAAGCCGATATCTTCTTTTGTGGCTCTGCGTATCTCTATCTTATCCATTGATGGCTCTCAGTTTAGTTAAAAGGCTTAAAAAATCTTCCGGAAATTCCTGCTCAAACTGCATAAATTCATTCGTTGTCGGATGAATAAATCCTAAGGAATAGGCATGTAATGCTTGTCTAGGACATATTTTAAACGCATTGTCTATAAAGGACTTATAGCCTGCTATCGAAGACATATACCGTATTTTATCTCCTCCATAAGTCGAGTCAGAAAATAAGGGATGGCCAATCGATTGAAAATGAGCCCTAATTTGATGCGTTCTTCCCGTTTCTAATTTAAATCGGACAAAAGAAGCGAACCCAAAGGATTCCACTACTTCATAATGCGTAATGGCTGTTTTACCTAGTTCGTGATCATCAGGGAATATGGTCATTACTTTACGATCTTTTGGACTTCGGCCTATTTTGCCTCGTAAAGTTCCCTTTAATTCTTTAGGAACACCCCAACAGATCGCATAA
>JBJTMW010000081.1:0-5362 GCA_046070715.1 Aquirufa sp.
TTGTAGCTATCTAAATGTTGGTATTTCACAAACACGCCCACTTGTGGACTGATTTGTTTAGTCAACTCAAAAGAATATCCATACATCGTACGCATCGAATTGAACTGATCATCGCCGGATAAATCGACATAATGATTTAAGAGAAACTGATTTCCGTTAACCATCTTGGAAACGGATGCATTTGCTTTCGCGATAAACGATATGCCTTTCCCTAAAGAAAGCTTAGGGCCAATTCCGGCATTTAATCCAATGAAATCCGTGGCATACGAAAATGGAATGTTTTGCACATCGCCCACGTTATTGAACTGGTTGTAGGAAATGCCGAAATCATACAAGAACGATTTCGAAAGAGACGCCTCGCGTGAAATACTTAAATGCAATCCCGAAGACGGACGTAAGAATGATGGATTCGCCCCCGCTGAATTGGTGAAGATGTAAGACGTAATGTTAGATCCTACAGCGAACTTATAGCTTTGAGAAAATGCAGGAAAACCCAAAATGAGTAACAGTAAAATTCTTTTCATAATTAATCTTTAATGAGTTGTTTAGTGATGACTTGATTCCCGCTCACTAGACGGAGGATGTATTTGCCTGTCTGCAGGCGATCAAAATCGATTAGTTGTACTTCAGAAAGGTTTGCGGCAATCTCGGATGACCACACACGCAATCCATCGATGGAATACAATTCCAGTTGACTAGGATAGGCACTGGAGCGAGAGAGTTTTAAACGAAACTGAGAAGTAAATGGATTAGGAAAAACATCGAGAGAAATAATGGACACCGGCTCTGTAGATCGACTCGCAAAACGGGCTGATGGTTGCAAGAATCCTTGACGCATCACATAGCCGCCAGCAGCGCTAGTTCCAGTAACCACGGAAGATTGACCAATCGACTGCAGATAGGTCGAACTGCCAATGCCGGAGGACAGGGTGGAGATCTTTGCAGGGTTCGTTTGACCGAAACACGAGATGGCAAGAAGACTGATAAATGCGATTCTTAGAAGCATTTTTTATGTAGTTGAATACAAAAAAAATCCTTTAAATCGAGCTCTATTGCGTGCTGCGAGCTATTTTAGTTTGATAAATTAATTTTCGAACAAGTATTTAATTAGAGTGAGTTCGAAAAATTATTTTTGAGACTAAATTGCCAAATACTAAATCAAATTATGCTGTTTACCTCTGTTATTCTAGTTTTGATTATTTCCTTTCTCTTATTGATCAACCATTGGTCACAGAATAAAGGAGTACTCTATTTAGTTTCTGCCATTTTGCTTTTAAGTTCAAGGCAATTATCCTTATTACTGGCTAGTACTACAGAATACGTAGATATACTTACTGCACTTCTAATTCATACCGACCCCCTAACGGCATTGACCGGTCCATTGATTTTTTATTATTTTAAAAGTTTGGTCAAGGGGAAATTTGTCATCGATTATTATTTTCTTTTTTTCACAATTCCTGCATTGTTATTTCTGTTCAATACGTTGCCCTATTATGGCTTTCCCTGGGAAAGAAAGGTGCATTTTTTCATTTTAGTACAACATTCTATCCCCTATAAGGGACTTAGCCATTTCCCATATCTTTTTTTCCCCTACGATATTCAGCGTTCGGCACTTGTCTTTTTTAATCTCTCAATGATCATTTATTCGTTTAGATATCTAGTGTTGTTAAAAAGGGATAGTTCTGTTTATTTGAAAAAAAAGGTGACAGCATTGATTGGTCGACTCGTCATTATCATTCCATTGATTATTTTATCTAATTGGATCCCCATCATTTATTCCACTATACAGGCACAGAGTAAGGAGGGTTTAGTTTTTCGTCATCCTGCTTTCACGGCAAATGGCTACTTGTTTTTTCAGGTGCTTATTCTGCCTTTGAGTTTCTTTTTCGTACCTAGCTGGTTATACAATGATCACGATAGCTCTTATTTATTTACCAAATGGTCAGAATTCTACAAAAGATTAACTTCAAGTTCGAAGGGTTTTCAAGAAACACCCTCCGAAAAATCAGACGACCTAAACCGCATCGTTTCCTACATCGAAAAGGAGAAACCTTATCTAAACACGACTTTTTCGTTGCACGATATTTCCCGTTCCTTGAACATCCCGCACATTCGAGTTACCACCTGTTTTAGCAAGCAATTAAAAGTCCCTTTCCCGGCCTATAGAAATAAATTACGCGTTGAACATGCCACAGATCTCTTCCGTTCAGGCGCCCATCTGAACACGTCCATTGAGGGAATCGCCGCGATGTCTGGATTTAAGAGTAAGTCTATTTTTTATACCGCTTTCAAAGCGGAATTTGGGGTGAATCCAATGGAGTGGATGAAGGAGAATTTGTAATTGAGACGATTAATTTCGCTAATCGACTCAAAATTTAACTATATTTGAGGTGATTACACTTTCTAATCGCCTCATCATGTACAACTGGCAACGCGTTTCTTGGCCCCATTTTGAATTCGACACAAGTCGTATTGAGCCGCAAATCTTTGCATTTATGCAGAAATCAGGCGAATTGAGCGGTAAATTGGCCGCTTTGCCTTTGGAAGATCGGACGGAAATGATGATTCAACAGATGGTGGCGGAGGCTTTGAAGACTTCTGCCATTGAGGGGGAACACTATAGTGAGTTAGACATTATGTCTTCGGTTCGCCGGAATTTAGGTTTAGCGAGTCCCCATTTGCCTAAAAATAAGGATGTCATTGGGCTGAGTGAGATGTTAATGGATGTGCGGAATTCGTTTGCTGAGCCATTGACGGAGGAGCGGCTGAAACTTTGGCATACAAAATTAATGGGCAATACGCCGCATATTCATGCGGGCGAATGGCGGACGGATGAAGCGCCTATGCAGATTGTTTCTGGTTCTGTTGCACGGCCAAAAGTTCATTACGAGGCTCCACCGTCTTCGCGCGTTCCACACGAAATGAAGCAATTCATAACTTGGTTTAATGAGTCTCCTTGGATGGCGCCTCCCGTTAAGGCGGCGGTGGCTCACTTGTATTTCGAGGCGATTCACCCGTTCGAAGATGGCAATGGCCGGATAGGGCGGGCCATCGTGGAGAAAGCGCTTTCGCAGGGTCTTCAATGCCCTTTGCCTTTTAGTATTTCCAAAGCCATTGAGGCAAACAAAAAGGCCTATTATCACGCCCTCCAGCAAGCAGAAAAAGGACTTAACATCACAAATTGGGTTGAATGGTTCGTCCAAACACTTTTAGAAGCCCAAACCTTTGCCGATCAACTCATCCAGTTTACGATTTCGAAATGGCACTTCTTCGCGGTCTTCGAACACCAACTGAACGAGCGCCAAAACAAAGTCATCAACCGCATACTTGCTGCTGGTCCCGACTCTTTCCAAGGGGGAATGAATGTCCGCAAATACGTGGGAATAACGGGAACCTCCCGTGCCACCGCCTCCCGCGATCTTCAGGAATTGGTTTCTATGCAGGTGTTTACACCGATTGGTGCGGGGAGATCGGCGAGGTATGAGTTGGTTTTTTAAATCAAAAAATACGTCGTTCCCCTTCCTACTCCCTCTTTATAAATTACCTTTCTTTCCACCAACTCGCTCAAGTTTTTCTTGATTGTAGGAAGCGCTAAATCGAGTTTGCTTGAAATTTCACCAGAGCTGCATCCCGGATGATTTTCAATGAAGAAAAGGATCTTGCGTTCGCGAGGATGGGAAGTGATATTGTCCGTTCTTCTTTGGTCTAATTTTAACAGCAAGTTCTTCTGAATATGACTTAAACAGGTTAAGAAAAAGCGTAGCCATTCCGTCACATTTTCACCTGGTCGGTTTCGTTGGGTGTCTATTAGAACCTTATAATAGGCTGATTTCCTGTTTTCGATTTCCTTTTCGAAACTGATATATTGTATCCAAGAATAGCCGCTTTTCAAAAGGAGCAAACTGCCTAATAATCTGCTTAGTCTCCCATTGCCATCTTGAAAAGGATGAATACTTAAAAACTCATAAACGAAAAGCGCTGCTTTGATGAGGGGTAAGGTTTCCCCATCTGTACGATACCATTCGAGTAAACGAATCATATCATCTTGCGTGCGGATTCCAGGTTCGCTGGTTTTGAAAATGACTTGCTTACTTCCATCCGCTAAATTTGCCTCGACAGAATTACTAATCTGCTTGAATTTACCTCGGTGCCAGGCGTCTTTTTCGCCATATTTGAGTAGGAGGCTGTGAAGCCCCATGATTTGGTTTTCTGAAATTTCGATCGTGCTAAAATGTTCAGCAATAGTATCCAATGTTTCGAAGTATCCCGCCACTTCTTGCTGATCCCTTTCTGTAAAAGAGGATATTTCGATTTTGTTGATAAAAACCTCTACCTCATCATCCGTCATTTGAGAACCCTCAATTCTGGTGGAGGCCCCCACACTTTGTACGGTTGCAATGGATTTTAATTGTTTCAACGAGTCGCCCTCCCGTTTTTCTACATTTGCCCAAGCCGCATCAAATCGATCGATTTTTGCAATTTCAGACACTAATGCCATGTCTAGGTCGAGCTGTAGGTTATTTATTTTCATTCAGAAATATACGTAAATATCCGTAAATATACGATAATATAGACGCAAAAACGTTAGCAACTATCCCCCTAACACCGCAGGTTTTTCAGTAAATTTTGTGCATTTTGCACTTTACCCAGAAGCGTAAGCTTCTACACTGAATGCATAAGCCTCTAAACAAAACACGATGATACACACGATGCGTTGGTTCGGTCCGAACGATCCGGTTTCCTTGATGGATATTCGTCAAGCTGGATGCACAGGAGTCGTAACCGCATTGCACCAAATTCCGGTGGGGGAAGTTTGGCCTATCGAAGCGATTCAAGAACGTATTTCCATTATCGAAGCGGGCAATCAGAATTGGACACCCTTGCATTGGTCAGTGGTGGAATCGCTTCCGGTGCATGAGGGGATTAAGAAAGCTTTGCCATCGCGCGCTGGTTTGATTGAAAATTACAAGACATCATTACGAAATCTGGCGGCTTGCGGCATCAAAACCGTGTGCTATAATTTCATGCCGGTGCTCGATTGGTCGCGGACAAAATTGAACTTCGAGATGCCGGATGGGGCGCGCGCTTTGCGGTTTGTTTGGACAGATTTTGCGGTGTTTGATTTGCATATTTTACAGCGTCCGGGCGCCTCGAAAGATTACACGTCGGCGGTTCAAGAGGCGGCTGCTCAGCGTTTCGCATCCATGTCGAACGAGGAGAAAGAAGAACTAAAAAACACAGCATTATTAGGTCTTCCCGGTTCAGAGGAGGCCTTTCATTTAGAAAATTTCCAAAGTCTGTTAGACGAATACAAGGATATATCTGCCGATCAATTACGGGAGAACTTGCACTATTTTGTGCG
>JBJTMW010000082.1:0-4322 GCA_046070715.1 Aquirufa sp.
TGCGTTTATTCACGGAGAATGACGTTCGTTTCTTAAAACAGTTTAATTAATCTGACCTATGTGGAGTTTTAAAAAATTGAATAATTGGACGGGTTGGGGAGTTTTCTTCATCGCGTTGATTACGTATACGATGACAGTGGAGCCTACGGCCTCTTTTTGGGACTGTGGAGAGTTCATCGCCTGTGCGTATAAATTACAAGTGCCTCACCCTCCAGGAGCCCCTTTATTCCTGTTATTAGGTCGCATGTTCTCTTTACTGGCACTTGGTGACGTGACAAAAGTAGCTTATTGGGTAAATATGTTATCGGTGTTGAGTAGTGCCTTGACCATTTTATTCTTGCATTGGACGATCGTGATGATCGGTCGCAAGATGATCAAAAAGTCGTTTGAAGACTTGAGTGCGAATGAGCGCTTTGGATTGTTAGCGTCAGGTGTAGTGGGAGCTTTGATATACACATTCTCTGATACGTTTTGGTTCTCTGCTGTGGAAGCCGAAGTATATGCGATGTCTTCATTCTTTACTGCAATTGTGGTTTGGGCGGCGTTTAAGTGGGAATTAGTGGAAGATAGAGCGGAATCAAATCGCTGGATTTTATTCATTGCGTATTTAGTGGGATTGTCGATTGGGGTCCACTTATTGAACTTAGTGACGCTTCCGGCGTTAGGTTTATTGTATTATTTCAAGCGTTATGAGAAACCTACGTTAACGGGTGGTCTTATTTCGATACTGGTAGCCTTGTTTATTTTAGGGATTATTAATGCGGGAATCATTCCTGGTTTGCCTAGTTTGGCCTTCCAATTTGAATTGACTTTCGTGAATACGTTGGGCTTCTCGTATGGTTCTGGTGCGATTGTTTTCTTGATTTTATTACTGGCTGCCGTGGTTTTTGGGATTCGTTATTCGTATGCCAAAGGCAAAGAAGTGCTCAACGTAGCCCTCTTCTCTTTCGTCTTCTTGTTAATCGGTTATTCAACCTATACGGTCGCACTAGTGCGTTCCGGTTACAATACGCCCATTAATGAGAACGATCCGAGCAATATCTTGAACTTCTTGAAGTACTTGAAACGCGAGCAATATGGCGAGCGTTCGTTGATTTACGGCCCTGTTTATACCGCAGAGGTGACGGGTTACAAAGAAGGAGCAGAAACACCTGTCTACAAAATGAAGGATGGGAAATACGTTGAATACACAAAGAAACCGGTGTATGAATACGACAAGACCCAAATGATGTTATTGCCACGTGTCTATTCAAACCAAGCGAATCACGTGAAGTTGTACCAAGAGATGTTAGGTATTCCGGCTGGAGAGAAGCCAAGCTTTGGCAAGAACCTGGAATTTCTATTTACGCATCAATTAGGGCATATGTACATGCGCTATTTACTATGGAACTTCGTGGGTCGCGAAAGCGATTTCCAAGATGCGTGGGCGATCAATACCTTCGAGGATACATCGAAATTACCGGATATTTTACGCAACAATAAGGCGCGCAATAATTACTTCTTCTTACCCATCATCTTCGTATTATTAGGTTTCTTCTACATGCTTCGCAAGAACGATAAGGACCTTTTAGTGACGATTTTGATGTTTGTTTTAACAGGTGTGGCGCTAACGGTTTACCTGAATTCACCGCCTACAGAACCGCGTGAGCGTGATTACATCTTCGTCGGTTCATTCTACTTTATGTCGATTTGGGCAGGATTTGCTGTCATGCAGATACTTGAGTTTATTCAGAAGTTTGTGAAAGCTGATAAGGCCAAATGGGCGATTGCTGCTTTACTGGGTTTAACAGCTCCGGCGATTTTGGCCCAACAAAACTGGGATGACCACGATAGAAGCGGTCGTGTGCACCAAATCGATTTTGCCAAAAATCTCTTGAATTCTTGTGCTCCTAACGCCATTTTGTTTACGGGAGGGGATAACGATACGTTCCCGCTTTGGTACGTACAAGAAGTCGAAGGATTCAGAACTGACGTTCGCGTGTGTAATTTGTCTCTATTAGGAACAGACTGGTACATCGATCAAATGAAGCGCAAGACCTACGAATCTCAACCATTGCCTATTAAATTATCGAAAGATCAATTAATGGAAGGGATTAATGATCAAATATTGTACAATCCTAAAGAGGGATTAACGGCTATGTCCTTACCGGATTATTTGGACTTATTGCACAAAGACAGTCCATCCATTCAAGAGCAAACGCAACTAGGCGAAACGATCAACACCTTACCTACGGATTCGGTAGTGATTCCTGTAGATATAGCTGCGGTGGCTAAAACGAACTGGTTCCCTAAGCAATTCGTTCCCTACATGTCACCGGCACTAGGATGGAAATTGCCTTCGCACAACATCTACAAAGGGGAATTGATTCAATTAGAAATCATCTCGAACAACGCGATTTCGGGCTGGAAACGACCGATCTATTTTGCATCCACATTGCCTAATGATCAATATTTAGGCTTAAAGGAATCCATGCAACTTGAAGGATATGCGTATCGCTTAATGCCTTTCAAAATTCCTGGTGCAAATGACGGTTATGTAAATACCCAAATCATGTCGGACAATATCATGAAAAAGATGTATTGGAGAGGATTAGATAATGACAAGATCTATTACCAGGGTGATTTCTACCTAGGAATTCCTTCGGTTACAGCTCGCCTAAGTGTGTATCGTTTAGCGGATCAGTTAGTCCGCGAAGGAAATTACGCAAAGGCGAAGAAGGTCTTGGATTATTTAGACCAAAAAATGCCAGACAAGGTCATTCCTTACGATCAATTTTCTGCTTCCATGGTTGAATTGTATATCGCGGTGGGAGATGCTACATCAGCGCTTAAAATCGCTAAACGCATGGTAGATCGCGATGATCAGCTGTTAGATTATTATTTGGATGGTCGCTATGCCTACCACGAGCGGGATGTCCAAATTGCGATTTATGAAATGAATTTGTGCGTTTCTGCGTTAAAGGCTTCGAAGGTGAACCCCTCGAAATACCAGGCTTTAGAAGCGAAGTTTAATAAGCAGATGGGTAGGTTGCAGTAGAGTATAGATATGGATAACAAAAAAAGGGGCGATTGCCCCTTTTTTTGTTATCTGAGATAATAGATGGTAGAGTATAGATGAGATTTTACTCTCTACTCTATTATCTCTACTCTATTATCTCTACTCTAGGAAAACATATCCCTCACCTTGTGAAAGAATCCTTTCTCCGATTTTCCAGGTTGTGGGGCGAAGTTAGGGGAAGAGCGTAACTTTTCTAATAATTCAGTTTCCTCTTTGCTCACTTGCTTAGGTGTCCAGATGTTCACGTGCACTAATTGATCTCCGATCGAGTATCCGTTAAGTTCTTTGATGCCTTTGCCTTTTAAGCGAAGGATTTTTCCGCTTTGGGTTCCAGCTTCTAAAGTGATTTTTGCTTTTCCTCCGATGGTAGGTACTTCCACGGATGTCCCTAAGGTGGCATCCACGAAGTTAACGTATAGATCATAGATCACGTTGTTACCGTCGCGGTGCAAAAGATCGTGTGCTTCTTCTTCAATGACGATTAAAAGATCGCCCGCTACGCCACCACGAGGCGGAACGTTTCCTTTTCCAGACATCGACAGCTGCATATCGTTTGAAACACCTGCTGGGATTTTAATCGGGATGATTTCTTCTTCTAATACGCGGCCTTCTCCAAAACAATCGCCACATTTTGCGCCTACCGTTTTACCTTCACCATTGCAATGAGGGCAGGTAGAAGAAGTAACCATTTGGCCTAGCATCGTTTGTTGTACTTGACGTACTTGACCTGAACCTTGGCAAGTGCCGCAGGTTTTTAAGTCTGTTCCGTTTTTAGATCCGTTTCCAGAGCAAGATTTACAAGCGACGTGGCGCTTTACCTTGATTTTCTTTTCAACACCGTTTGCGATCTCTTCTAAATTCAACTTGAGTTTGATGCGAAGGTCGGTTCCCTTGCGTTGACGTCTTCCGCCGCCACGACCTTGGTTAAAGAAGCTACCGAATGGGCTATCATCGCCACCACCGAAAATATCTCCAAATTGTGAAAAGATATCTTCCATGTTCATTCCGCCACCGCCAAAACCGCCACCAGCTGCGCCACCCATTCCTGCATGACCGAAACGATCGTATTGCGCTTTCTTTTGTTGATTGCTTAATACTTCATAGGCTTCTGCGGCTTCTTTGAATTTTTCTTCTGCCTCTTTGTTGTCGGGATTTTTATCTGGATGATACTTAATGGCCATTTTTCGATAGGCCTTCTTAATCTCCTCCTCAGTCGACGATTTTGATACGCCTAAAACCTCGTAATAATCTCTTTTTTGTGCCA
>JBJTMW010000083.1:0-5377 GCA_046070715.1 Aquirufa sp.
TCTATGCCCTACCGTAGGCTCAATTTGCATGGATATGTGCATGGTAGATATCAGTCAATTTCCTGACATTTCAGTCGAAGATACCGCCATAGCCTTTGGCGGAAAAATACAATTATACGATTTAGCTAAGCAAGCCGATACGATCCCTTACGAGCTGATGACTAACATCAGTGAGCGTGTGAAGAGGGTGTATGTGACAGGCTAGTCGATAGTCACTAGTCGATAGTCTAAAGACAGTCCGGAGGGAACTAGTCCGGAGGAGTATGTACATATACCATTCACAACTTACCATTTACCATTTAAAATCTCTTCTCTATACTCTATTATCTACAATTTATTTAATTAGCAATAAGGCTATTTATATAAATCTTATTTTACATTATTGCTAATTATTATTTGCCTATATGGCTAATTACTTAGTGTGTACGCTAAATAGACTATCAATAAACTGATTTGGAGATTTAAATTGAATATATTAACTTAGCTAAATATCAAATAATAGCATGGCTGTAGAGAACATAGCAAAAGCTTTAGGGGATGAGTCCAGAAGGAAAATCATCGAACTATTGAAGGAAGGCGAGCTTCCTGCTACGGCTATTTTTGACCAATTTGAGTACGCTGCCCCTACTATCTCTAGGCATTTATCGGTTTTAAAAGATGCAGGTTTAGTCAGCACTCGTAGAAATGGGGTATTCATTTACTACCAATTAGAGAAGGATGCGCTACGTCAATTAGATGAATGGCTCTCCCCTTTCCTACCAAAAGCAAAGGCTGCACCAAAAGAAAAATCGAATCCTGTGCCTAAAATACCGAAAGAAAACCCTTTCGATAAATTTCAATCTGAATTCTAAAATATAAAAATAATATCATTTATAATGAAGCGATTTGTGTTCATCATTCGAGGTCCAGTAGCCGGAATATCTAGTGAATCTAGCTTAGCATCGGAGGCAGAATTAGACCAAATTCGCACCTGGTTAAAAGGCTTAAAATCGACTTATTCGGACATGCTTTTCCAGAAATTTTCAGGTGAATTACAGGCGTTAAATCAGAGCGGAAAATTAGACAGTCGACTGATCCAACAAATTGATGGAGGAGAAATTTCTCAGATCGTTACACTAATTTTACCAAGCTTAGAGGTGGCCGAAGAAATCGCAGCGAGTTTTCCCTTCCCTAACGAGTTTTATAGTCTCGAATTAAGAGAAATGGCTTAAAGACCAAGTAATTCCATAAAAAAAAGGCTCATACAGTTCGTATGAGCCTTTTTTATGCATTCGCGACGAGAATCGCGTATTTTTTATCTGCTTATAGATTGATCTCGCCTACCATATTCTCAGGCTTAACCCAAGCATCGAATTCTTCGGCGGTTAAATAACCCAAAGAAATCGCTGTTTCCTTTAACGTAGAGCCATTTTTATGAGCTGTCTGCGCAATCTCCGCTGCTTTGTAGTATCCGATCTTCGTATTTAAGGCCGTTACTAACATCAAGGAGTTATTCACATGCTTCTTAATGTTATCGTGAAGAGGTTCGATACCTACCGCACATTTATCATTAAATGCCACACACACATCTCCAATTAAACGAGCCGAATGTAAGAAGTTATAGATCATCACTGGCTTGAATACGTTTAACTCGAAATGGCCATTTGAACCACCAATTCCGATCGCTACGTCATTACCCATCACCTGCGCTGCGACCATTGTCATCGCCTCACATTGCGTCGGATTCACCTTACCTGGCATTATAGAAGAACCTGGCTCATTATCAGGAATATAAATCTCACCAATACCCGAACGAGGACCAGAAGAAAGCATACGCACATCGTTACCGATCTTCATTAAACTCACTGCAACCGTCTTTAAAGCTCCGTGAGCCTCTACAATCGCATCGTGTGCTGCTAGGGCCTCAAACTTGTTCTCAGCTGTAATAAATGGCAATCCAGTTAAATTAGCTATATGCTTCGCGACGTTCTCTGAATAGCCTTTGGGCGTATTAATACCAGTTCCTACTGCAGTACCACCTAAAGCTAGTTCAGAAAGGTGCGCAAGACTGTTATTAATTGCACGTAAACCATGATCTAATTGCGAAACGTAACCTGAAAATTCTTGACCTAAAGTCAAAGGAGTCGCATCCATAAAGTGCGTACGACCGATTTTGACAACGTTTTTGAAGGCTTTAGCTTTGGCAGCTAAGGTATCTCTTAACTTCGTAATACCTGGAATCGTCACCTCCACTAAGGCCTGATAAGCCGCAATGTGCATCGCTGTTGGGAATGTATCGTTCGACGATTGTGACTTATTGACATCGTCATTCGGGTGAACAAATTTCTGCTCATCTAGCAAGTTTCCACCTTGTAAGACGTGTGCACGATAAGCAATTACCTCATTACAATTCATATTGGATTGCGTACCTGAACCCGTTTGCCAAACCACTAATGGAAACTGGTCTGCCCATTGTCCGCCAAGGATTTCGTCACAAACCTGACCGATCAAATCCTTTTTTGCCTCGTCTAAGACCCCCGCCTCAAAGTTCGTGATCGCCGCTGCTTTCTTTAAGTAAGCAAAGGCTCGAATGATCTCTTTAGGCATTTTATTAATATCCTGAGCAATTGGGAAATTCTCAATCGAACGTTGCGTTTGAGCGCCCCAATAAACGTGAGCAGGCACTTGCACCTTACCCATAGTATCTTTTTCAATTCTATACTCCATACGATGTTTTGTATTAAATTTGTCTTAGTTCACAAAAATACCACCAAAATCTATAAGATGCTTACTATTTACGGAATTCCTGCTTGCAATACGATGAAAAAAGCGTTTGACTATTTAAACGAAAAAGGGATTCCCTTTACCTTCCACAATTACAAGAAAAGTGGCATCGATGCGGCACAATTACAGTATTTTATTGAGCAACTCGGCGAAGAAACGGTATTAAACAAGCAAGGAAGCACTTACCGTCAATTAAGCGATTCTGAGAAGGCTAATTTGGATGTATTTACCTTCTTACAAGAAAAAACATCTGCCATCAAGCGACCGATTTTCGTCTTGAATAACAGATGTTTCGCTGGGTTCAAACCAGAAGAATTAGATATTTGGCTAACTGATTAATTACCCTTTATAAAAGAGCCATTTCGCCATCTCCTTGACGGTGATTTTCTTTCCGTACATCAAGATTCCTACGCGATAAATACGCGCTGAAACCCAGCTGCACCCTAAGAAACCTAACACTAATAGGGACATCGAAGTGGCTAATTCCCACATCGGAACGCCATAAGGCAAGCGTACCATCATATTAATGGGTGATGTAAAGGGAATCATAGAAGCCCAAAAAGCCATGGTACTATCCGGATCCTGCATCGTAAATTGCGCCATTATGAAGGCTAAAATAATCGGCAGCATCACAATAAAGGTGAATTGCTGGGCTTCTGCCGTGCTTTCCACCGCACTTCCAATCGCCGCAAACAGGGAACTATATAGCAAATAACCGAATAGGAAATAGAATAAAAAACCGCCGACCACCAAAGGAATATTCGTGCTTTCGATCACTTTCGTTACCTCTGCCATAGGTGAAGCATCATCCATTTTCTTCGCCACTTTTGGGTCCACTTTTTTAATTTGCTCTACCTTCTGTTTCACGGGACTAGCAGCATAAAAAGTAGAGGCCACTTGTGACAGGCCTAAAGTCAACACAATCCACAATAAAAACTGCGTTAGCCCCACCATTCCCACGCCTAAAATCTTACCCAACATCAACTGATATGGCTTTATGGAGGAGATAATCACCTCGATAATACGACTACTCTTTTCTTCAATTACCCCATTCATGACCTGTGAACCGTACAATAATAAAGTGATATAAAGTAACATTCCCATCACACCAGCTAGGATCATCGCCCCACCCGAAGAAGAACTTGTCTCATCCCCTTTTTCTGAAACAGTGATAGTCTCACTGCTTACCTCTATTTGGGTCTTTTCATACACCTCCGAGGCTATACCAGCGTCCTTCATTAAAATGGCGCGCACCTTTTTTTCGATAACCCGTTCAATAGAAGACTTTAAAGGAAGGCTTAGATTCTTCTCAGAGTAGATTTTAATATCTTTTGAATGGGTCAACAAATCTTTAGGTAAGTGAACAAATGCGGTGTAACCTTCTTTGGAAAATGAACCTTTCAAGTCCGAAACGGGATTGTTTACGAGCTTAAATTCCACTTCTTTATCTACTAAGTCCGTCGTTTGAAACAAACCACTATCGTCTAAAATCTCGATTCGCTTTACCTCTTTATCTTGCGTAGCTAACCAAATAGGTACCGCATAAATCGCTGTAATAAGGATAGGGCCTAGCAAAGAGGCAATCCAGAAGGATTTCTTTTGAATACGGGTCAAATACTCCCGCTGAATCACTAATAATATCTTGTTCATCGCTTATTTCGTTTCTCCTACTACTTGAATAAATATGTCATTAAACGAGGGAATCACCTCTTTGAATTCGAATAAATCAACCTGCTTGATCAAGGCCGCAATCGCCGAATTCGTTTGATTTGGCTGGGTTAATTTGATAATCGCGCTGTTATTTTCAGGCGCCTTGGAGATAATTTCATACGCCTTGGACTCGCCAAAATCACCACTATACCTCACCTCATAGGCGTGTTTCTTAAATCGATTTCTCACCTCGTCTTTCTGTCCTGTCAAAACGACTTGGGAATGATTGATTAGAGCGATGCTGTCACATAATTCCTCCACGGATTCCATGCGGTGTGTAGAGAATAAAATGGTGGTTCCGCGTTCTTTTAAGGCCAAAATTTCATCTTTCAGCATATTGGCGTTTATCGGATCAAAACCAGAAAAAGGCTCGTCTAGAATCAATAATTTAGGCTCGTGTACGACTGTTGCTATAAATTGAGTCTTTTGCTGCATTCCTTTGGACAAATCATCCACCGGCTTGTACCACCAATCCTTTATATCCAGTCGAATGAACCAATCTTTCAATCTACTTTGCGCCTCAGCCTTTGAAAGGCCTTTTAATTGCGCTAAATACATCAGCTGGTCACCCACCTTCATTTTCTTATACAAACCTCGTTCCTCTGGCAAATAACCGATTTGCTCTACATGCTTAGGTTGTAAGAGCTCTCCATCAAACAAGACTTGCCCTTCATCAGGTGCCGTAATTTGATTAATGATGCGAATAAGCGAGGTTTTTCCTGCGCCATTGGGCCCTAAAAGTCCGTATATCTGACCCTTAGGAATTTCCAAACTTACTCCGGCCAAGGCCGTGTGATCCGCATAGCGCTTCACCACGTTCTGAATTGATAGTATCATAGATTGAAATTAACATTCGAATTTAAACAAAAAATGCGTTCGAATCCTGGCAAAAGGATGAACGCAA
>JBJTMW010000084.1:0-5103 GCA_046070715.1 Aquirufa sp.
GACATTTGCCGTTTATTTTTAAGCAAAAACAAACATGGCGGAAAAGATCCTTATACTTGATTTCGGTTCTCAGGTGACCCAATTAATTGCGCGTCGCATCAGAGAAGCGCAAGTCTATTGCGAAATACATCCTTTTAATCACATTCCAGAAATCGACGAATCGGTGAAAGGAATTATCCTTTCGGGTAGCCCTTGCTCGGTGAGAGATGAAGATTCACCTCGCGTAGATTTAAGTCTGTTTGGTTCTTTACCCATTTTAGGTATTTGCTATGGAGCGCAATTATTAGCACACCAAGGCGGAGGCTCCGTTCAAGCATCAGGTCACCGCGAATACGGTCGTGCGCACATGACGAGTGTAAAAGAGAGTCCTTTATTGAAAGGTTTATCTGCGACTGGTCAAGTTTGGATGTCACACGGCGATACAATCATGGAATTGCCGTCTGAATACGAGTTGATCGGTTCAACAGAATCCGTTCGCGTAGCTGCTTTTGCTCACGTTTCGAAGCCTATTTTCGGTATTCAATTCCACCCGGAAGTGACGCACTCGACGGAAGGAAGCATTTTAATCAAGAACTTTATTGTAGGAATTTGTGGCTGCGCTCAGACGTGGACATCGGATTCTTTCGTAGATAGAACCGTTTCAGAGTTACAGGCCAAATTAGGGAATGACAAAGTCGTTCTAGGTCTTTCTGGCGGGGTAGATAGCTCAGTGGCGGCAGTTTTATTACACCGCGCGATTGGCAAAAACCTGTATTGCATCTTTGTAGACAACGGTTTGTTGCGCAAGGATGAATTTGAACAAGTTTTGGCCTCTTACGAAACATTAGGACTAAACGTAAAAGGAGTCAACTCCAAACAACGTTTCTACGACGCCCTTAAAGGTTTAACAGATCCAGAGGACAAGCGCAAAGCCATCGGAAAAACCTTCATTGAGGTATTCGATGAGGAGGCTCATTTAATTGAGGGAGTATCTTGGTTAGGCCAAGGCACGATTTACCCAGATAAAATCGAATCCGTTTCCCTAAAAGGACCAAGCGCTACAATCAAATCGCACCACAACGTGGGCGGTTTACCAGATTTCATGAAGTTAAAAGTGGTAGAGCCTTTAGATGCCCTATTCAAAGATGAGGTGCGTTTAGTGGGTAAAACCTTAGGTGTTCCCAAAGACATTTTAGGTCGCCACCCTTTCCCTGGCCCAGGTTTAGGTATTCGTATTTTAGGCGATATCACGCCCGAAAAAGTGGATATCTTACAAAAAGTAGATGCCATTTTTATCAATGGTTTAAAGGAGGATGGTTTGTATGACCAAGTTTGGCAAGCAGGCGCGATTCTTTTACCTATTCAATCTGTGGGTGTCATGGGGGATGAGCGTACGTATGAGCAAGTAGTTGCTTTACGTGCTGTTTCTAGTGTGGATGGAATGACGGCAGACTGGTGCCATTTACCCTATGAATTCTTAGGTCGCATTTCGAACGAGATTATCAACAAGGTGAAAGGCGTAAATCGCGTGGTGTATGATATTTCGAGCAAGCCACCGGCGACGATTGAGTGGGAATAAATTTAGTTTTCAATTCTAAAATCGTGCTGCGCAATGATTTTTTGAATTGAAATCTAAATTTATTTCTGGAATTTGGTACGAAAATGCGCTACGCACATATTTTCTTAACTCCACACAACAATTTATTTCAGTTGTAAAGCATAAAGCACAAAGAATAAAGCATAAAGATGGAATCCCCGCTGGGGATAATTTCAGAAGTGATTTTTTAATGCCATCTTTATTCTTTGTGCTTTATTATCTATGCTTTAATTTGTTTCAAACCGCTGCGCGGTTTTGAAACAAATCAACCAAATAAAGCACCGTCTCCGTCGCTTTCTGCATATCCTGTACCGAAACCCATTCTTGTTTGCTATGAAAGGCGTGTTCTCCTGCGAAGATGTTAGGACAGGGTAATCCCATAAAAGTTAAGCGAGAGCCGTCGGTTCCGCCGCGAATGCTGGTGGTTTCGGCTTTTAAGCCGGCTAGGCGCATTGCTTCCATCGCTAGATCGATGCATTCTGGGTGATCGACCAGGATTTCGTTCATGTTGCGGTATTGCTCCGTTTGGGTGTAGGTCGCAGATGAATTAGGGTATTTGCGCAAGACCATCTCGGAAATCTGCTGGATGATGAAGCCGTATTCGCGCAGTTTTTCAGTGTCAAAATCGCGGATGATGAATTCAATCGTCGCTTCTTCGACACTTCCGAAGATATCTGTAGGGTGGATGAAGCCTTCTTTTCCTTCGGTGGTTTCGGGGCTTAGGCGATCTTTGGGCAGGGTGTTGACGATTTCTGCGGCTATTTTCAGGGCGCTTTCCATACGGCCTTTGGCAAAACCCGGATGCTGGGAAATGCCTTGAATTTTTACGACAAATCCATCCGCAGAGAAGGTTTCATTCTCTAAATGCCCGCGCTTTTCACCGTCCAGTGTATAGCCGTATTTGGCATTAATCTTCTTCATATCCACGTGATCCGTACCACGACCCACTTCTTCGTCAGGCGTGAAAAGAATCGTGATAGGGCCGTGAGGGACCTCTGGGTGTGCCGCATAGAAAGCCGCTACGTCCATAATTTCAGCGACTCCAGCTTTATTATCTGCCCCTAAAAGGGTCGTTCCGCTGGCCGTGATGATATCATTGCCGATTTGTTCCGCTAAATCAGGGTGTTCGCTTAGACGAATAACGACAGATGGGTCATCCGGCAAAACCAAGTCTTGTCCGTGGTAATAGGGGTGAACAATGGGTTTCACCTGCTCGCCAGAACAATCAGGGGAGGTGTCCATATGGGCACAAAAGCATAGTCCGGGAACTTCGTGCGTTACATTAGAGGCGATGTGCGCATACACATAGCCAAATTCATCTAGGTGGGCATTGGAAATTCCCAGAGCTTGTAACTCCTGAACCAAAACCTTTCCGAGATTTTTTTGTTTTTCTGTCGTGGGGCTGCTGCTTGAGTGGGGGTCGGATTGAGTGTCTATTTGGACATAGTCAAGAAAACGATCTTTCGATGTGAAAGTATAATTTTTAATCAATTCCGAGAGCTGCGGCATAAAAAGGGATTTATATTGAAATATTAGAAGAAATAATTGTCTTTATTGAATTAATTTCTTTTGGATTTATAAAGGTAATACACCTTTCAAAATAACGTATTATCTTAGTGCCTTGAATTTTATAAGCTTACAACTATGTCTCAAAATGCTGTGATTAACCTCGATGGCCAAACGTTCGAATTACCTACCTTCGTAGGTACTGAAAATGAAAAGGCAATCGACATTGCGAAACTTCGCGATTTATCTGGATACGTAACATACGACCCAGGTTACAAGAACACGGGTGCAACAAAAAGTGCGATTACTTTTTTAGATGGCGAGGAAGGAATTCTGAGACATTGTGGTTATAGCATCGAAGAATTAGCCGATAAAGCGAGCTTCTTAGAAGTGGCTTATTTATTATTAAATGGCGAATTGCCTACACAAGCTCAATTAGATGCCTTCGAAGCTGCAGTGAAAAAATACACTGTGACGAACGAAGTTTTATTGAAAATCGAACAAGTTATTCCGACTTCTACTCACCCAATGAGCGAATTATCTGCTTTAGTAGGTTTAATGGAAGGTCAATACAATCCAGCAGATACGCAAGAGAACATCTTACGTTTGATTGCTGCCTTGCCTATTTTCGCGGCATGGAACTACAAGAAATCAATCGGAGAAGCATTAGTGGCTCCGGATCAATCGTTAGATTATTGCTCGAACTTCTTGAAAATGATGTTCGCTAAACCAGGCGAAGATTATAAAGTAGATCCGATCGTTTCTAAGGCATTGAACAAATTATTAATCTTACACGCAGATCACGAGCAAAATTGTTCTACGTCCACGGTTCGTTTGATTGGTTCTTCTCACGCAAGTTTATTCTCGAGTATTTCAGGAGGTATTCAAGCTTTGTTTGGTCCATTACACGGTGGTGCAAACCAAGCGGTGATTGAGATGTTAGAAGAGATCAAGCAAGCGGGTGGCGAAACGTCTAAGTTTATTGCTATGGCCAAAGACAAGACTTCAGGCTTCCGTTTGATGGGTTTTGGACACCGTGTATACAAGAATTTTGATCCTCGTGCCCGTATTATTAAGGTGGCAGCGGATGATGTGTTAACGGCTTTAGGCGTTAAAGATCCTGTTTTAACGATCGCCCAAGAATTAGAAGCGGCGGCTTTAAGCGATGAGTATTTCGTGGCTCGTAAATTATACCCGAACGTAGATTTCTATTCAGGTATCATTTACCGCGCTTTGGGTATTCCTACGGATATGTTTACGATCTTATTTGCGATCGGACGTCTTCCAGGTTGGATTTCTCAACACCAAGAAATGATGACAAACAAGGAGCCTATCGGTCGTCCTCGTCAAATCTACGTAGGTTCTCCTGCGCGTGCATTTGTCGATATTGCGAATCGTTAATCTCTTTTGATTTTTGAAAAAGCCTCCGATTTCGGGGGCTTTTTTGTTTTACGGGGAGAATCGGCCTAGCTTTGTATCCTTATGCGGATTCTATTTTTCTTTTTATTTTGTTTTTCTGTCAGCGCTCAGGTTCAAAAAGGGCACGCGTCTTTTTATTCGAATCGATTGAAAGGACATCGAACGAGTAGTGGGGAAAAATACCACCCCGCTAAATTCACAGCTGCCCATCGCCACCTGCCTTTTAATAGCTGGGTAGAGGTGTATATGCCCAAAACGAAGAAGACTACTTTCGTTCGAATTATCGACCGTGGTCCGCACAGTCGCAAGCGAATTATTGATGTATCGAGAGCAGCTGCCAAAGATTTGGGATTAATTCCACACGGTTTTGCTACGGTTCATATTAAACCGGTGACTGAGAAGTCTCGAATTGATTCCTTGAATGCTATGGAATCTGCAGAAATTTATGAGTTTGAACCGAAATCCGCCACGTCGGATTCGCTTTCACGAAATCCACAATAAGGGGATTCATTTGTTCTTGCTTGGACCACTCGGGTTGCAAGTATAATTCCGCTGAATCTGGTAATTTTTCCGCCCATTCTTGCGCCCATGGAATATCTGAG
>JBJTMW010000085.1:0-6158 GCA_046070715.1 Aquirufa sp.
ATTGACACTTTTTGTCAATAAGCACGGCGAATTAGCGGGCTACAGCATCGGAAACGATATGAGTTCTAGGGACATCGAGGGCGAAAACCCCTTGTATTTACCACAGGCTAAAGTCTATGACGCAGCCGCCGGCCTTGGACCTTGCTTATTGGTGACCGAAAAACCGTTGGAACCCACCACCATCATCTCAATGGAAATCATCCGAAACGACAAGCGTGTGTTTCACGGCGACACCGAAATCTCCCAAATGAAGCGCTCACACGCCGAATTAGTCGATTATTTAACCCGCGAAATGTCTTTCCCATCAGGAGTCTATTTGATGACGGGTACTTGCATCGTCCCGGATCCGCCTTTTACCTTGCAATCTGGAGATAGCATCCACATTACGATTGAACCTATTGGAACCCTTATTCAAACCGTCGCTTAATGAATTATAAAGACGCCTCGATGGCAGAAATCGACACAGCCGTTGCCGCCGCTAAAGCCGCATTCCCTATTTATCGCCGCATTTCGGATTCCGATCGCGCTGCATTTCTGGTTGCCATTTCACGAGAAATCATGGCCATTGGTGATGAATTAATCCAAAGCGCCTGCGCAGAATCAAACCTCCCAGAAGCACGTATTACGGGAGAACGAGGTCGCACAACGGGTCAAATTCAAGCCTTCGCAGACTTCATCTCTAATCCTGCTTGGAAAAAAGAAATCCACGATCCCGCTCAAGCAGACCGTGCACCCTTACCTAAACCGGATTTATTTCAAATCCAAATTCCGCTAGGTCCTGTGGCCGTTTTTGGGGCAAGCAACTTCCCTTTAGCCTTTTCTGTGGCAGGTGGCGATACGATTTCTGCCCTGGCTGCTGGTTGCCCTGTCGTTTTCAAAGCGCATCCAGCACATCCTAAAACGGGAGAATTAGTAGGATCAGCGATATCTAAAGCGGTCGCCTCTTGCGGCTTGCCTACTGGCGTTTTCGCCTTGATTCACGGTTCTTCGAACGAGGTAGGATCTCATTTGGTGCAGCACCCAGACATTCAGGCAGTGGGTTTCACTGGATCTTATCGGGGAGGAAAAGCATTGTTTGACTTAGCCGTTCGTAGAACTCACCCTATTCCCGTTTATGCGGAAATGGGCAGCGTGAATCCCGTGATATTATTATCAAAAAAAATCGCCGAAAACCCGGCTGCATTAGCCGCAGGACTAGCTGGTTCAGTTTGCTTAGGCGTGGGACAGTTCTGTACGAATCCAGGTTTACTCATCTTGCAGAAGAAAGATGCTGCTTTTCTTGATTTGCTAGCAGCGGAATTAGATAAATTACCGCTAGGGACTTTTTTAACGCCTGGAATCGCGGCGGCTTATGCTTCTGGCGTTTCGAACCTAGCTAAACTTTCTACAAAATTAACATCGCGCGAGCTACCATCCCCTGCCCTATTTGTGGCAGATGCGGCCACTGCAAACCACCAGATTTTAGAAGAAGTTTTCGGTCCTTGTACAGTGGCTATTTTAGTCGAAGATGAAGCAGAAATGTTAACGTTTATCGAATCAATGGACGGTCAGTTAACAGGTACCATACACGGAACCAAAGTAGAAATTTCAGAAGAATTAGTCGATACTCTTTTACAAAAAGTAGGCCGCCTATTATTCAACGGTTTCCCTACGGGTGTAGAAGTTTCTGGCGCAATGGTGCACGGAGGGCCATTTCCGGCTACCACCGATTCTCGTAGTACGAGTGTGGGAACCCAAGCGATTTATCGGTTTGTGAGGATGGTGTGTCTTCAGAATAGAGTATAGATAAGAGAGTATAGAGCACAAAGAATAAAGCATAAAGAATAAAGGTGGAATCAAAAAAAGCGGCAATTGCCGCTTTTTTTGACGTTTAGAAATATTTTCCACCGGACTAAGCGACGTAGTCGCGACTAAGACGAAGTCGACTAAGCCGTAGGCGACTAATTTTTAAACTTCCACAATAATATTCTCAAAAGTCAACTCCCCCTTCTCATCCAACTCCATCATCACCGCTGAATCCTTTTGGATTTTACCAGATAAAATGGCCTTAGACAATTCGTTCAGTACCGCTTTTTGAAGCACGCGTTTCATCGGGCGACCACCGTAATTCGGGTCATATCCATCTGTTGCGAGTTTGTTCAAGGCCTCTTCTGAAGCTTCCAACGTGATATTTTGTTCTGCTAAACGCTTCTGAACCTCTTTGAACTGGATCGCTAAAATTTTGCGGGCATGTTCTAAGGTCAATGGTTCGAACAACACAACCTCATCGACACGGTTCAAGAATTCTGGACGAACAACCTGTTTCAGGAGTGTCATCACTTCTTCTTTGGTCTCTTCCATCACAATCTCATTGTTCCAACCCTCCATCGAAGCCATTTTCTCTTGAATCAAATGACTACCGATATTGGACGTCATAATGATGATCGTGTTCTTGAAGTTCGCCGTGCGACCCTTATTATCGGTTAAGCGGCCTTCGTCTAAAACTTGCAATAAGATGTTCCAAACGTCTGGATGCGCCTTTTCGATCTCATCTAATAAGACAACCGAGTAAGGTTTGCGGCGCACGGCTTCCGTTAATTGACCGCCCTCATCGTAGCCCACGTATCCCGGAGGCGCTCCCACTAAGCGGCTTACCGCATGGCGTTCTTGGTATTCAGACATATCGATGCGGATCATCGCGTTTTCGTCGTTGAATAGGTAGGAGGCCAAAGTCTTGGCTAATTCCGTCTTCCCCACACCCGTCGTGCCTAAGAAGATGAAGGAACCAATAGGACGCTTCGGATCTTGTAACCCCGCACGAGAGCGGCGCACCGCATCCGAAACCATTTCGATGGCTTGATCCTGTCCAGCCACGCGTTTGTGCAATTCATCTTCCAAATGCAATAGCTTCTCCACCTCCGTTTGCAACATACGGCTCACGGGGATTCCGGTCCATTTGGCGACTACTTCCGCCACGTTTTCGGCCGTCACTTCTTCTTGTAACATCGAGTTCTCTCCTGCTGGCTGCGCCTGCATATCTTTCAACTTCTGCTCTGATTCGACTAAGCGACCGTAGCGAATTTCGGCTACCTTGCCGTAATCGCCTTGGCGTTCCGCTTGTTCTGCCTCGAGCTTCAGGCGATCGATGATCTCTTTTTCGGCGCGAACGGCATCGAGGACGGATTTCTCTGACTGCCATTTGGCCTTCAACGCATCTCTTTTCTCCGATAAATCCGCTAAATCACGGGATAATATCGTCTCTTTCTCTTTGTTATTCTCTCTGCGAATCGCCTCTCGCTCGATCTCCAATTGCATAATCTTGCGCTGAATGTCATCGATTTCTTCTGGTACAGAGTCGATTTCGAGACGCATTTTAGCCGCTGCCTCATCCATTAAATCGATCGCCTTATCTGGTAAGAAACGATCCGAAATGTAGCGATTCGACAATTCTACCGCCGCGATCACCGCGTCATCCTGAATACGAACCCCGTGGTGCAATTCGTATTTATCCTTGATCCCGCGAAGAATGGAAATTGCATCTGCCACATCCGGTTCCTCCACTAAAACAGCTTGAAAACGACGCTCGAGGGCTTTATCTTTCTCGATGTATTTTTGGTACTCTTTCAAAGTCGTGGCACCTATCGCATGCAACTCTCCACGGGCTAAGGCTGGTTTTAATAAGTTCGCGGCATCCATCGCTCCTTCGCCTCCGCCGCCAGCACCGATCAAGGTGTGGATCTCATCGATAAACAAGACGATTTCCCCGTCGGAGTCAGTTACCTCTTTGATGACCGCTTTCAAACGCTCCTCAAATTCTCCTTTGTACTTCGCTCCCGCCACTAAAAGACCCATGTCAAGCGACATCACGATCTTGGATTTCAAGTTTTCAGGTACGTCGCCAGAGACGATACGTTGGGCTAGGCCTTCCACAATGGCGGTTTTACCTACGCCTGGTTCTCCTAACAGGATGGGGTTATTTTTCGTTCTGCGGGATAATATCTGTAAGACACGGCGAATTTCTTCGTCACGTCCGATGACCGGATCAATTTTTCCGGCTTTCGCTAATTCATTTAAATTCTTACCGTATTTTTCCAAAGACTGGTAAGTACCTTCTGCGTGTGGATCGTTCACTTTTCTATTTCCTCTTAATTCGGTGATGGATTTCTTAAAATTTGCACTGGTGAGGCCTAGCGACTTTAAAAAGTCTGCGACGGCATCTTTGGATTCGATTAAAGCAAGAAATAAAATCTCTACGCTGACATACGAATCGCCAAATTCAGCTTTCAATGCCTCCGCTTTCGTCAAAACCTGTTGCAAGGCGTTGCTCGCATAAGGCTGAGCGCCTGATACTTTCGGGTAAGAAGAAAGGATGGCTTGTAATTTCTCTTGAATTTGTAGAACAGACACGCCATTCTTCTTTAAAAGAAAGGCGGATGTTTGGGTGTCGTCTTGCAAGATGGCTTGCAAAAGATGTCCCGTTTCTATGGCTTGCTGACCATTTTGGCTCGCGATTTCCATCGCGTTTTGAATGAGCAATCCAGCTTGTGATGTGTAATTATTCGGGTTCATATCGGCTAGGTTTTCCCCCTATCTAGCAAATGAATACCCAATCGATAAATTCGGAAAAAATGGCACTATATTTCGCAAAACGAAAAGAGAAAACACGCCAAAATGGCGCATATTAGGCGAATTTGGCTTTGATCGCGTCTTCGAAATTCTTTAAAGCAATTTGCAGATCGACAATCTCGGTGGCGAATTGGGTGAAATCGCAGACTTTGGCTTTCAATTCGATCTTTTCACAAATCGAATGCACCTGCGCCGCTCCCAATGTCCCTGAATTACCTTTCAATGTATGCAGTTCGGATTGAACGCCTTTGCAACTACCAGAGGCGTGAGCAGAAATAGCAGCTGCAACCTGTTCTTTGGCCTCCGCAATAAATTCTTCTAACATGCTTTGCACAAAAGCCGGATCTCCGCCTACCGCGTCAGAAAGTGAGGCTAAAACCTCTTCATCCACCACGAAATCGGTGTTCACTAAAGCCTCCTCCACCGAGCCATGTCCCTCAGACACCCAGCGCGACACCATCGCAATGATTTGCTGCGCTCGAATCGGTTTGGCCAAATAATCATCCATACCCGCCGCTAGGAAGCGCTCTCGATCTTCTTTCATCGCGTAGGCCGTCATCGCCACAATAGGTGGTAAAGAGGCTAGATTCAATGCTTTCAGGCGACGAGTTGTCTCCATCCCATCCATTTCTGGCATTTGGATATCCATCAAGACTAAATCAAAATTCGCGTCTTTTTGAAGCGTCGCAATGGCTTCCTGACCACTAGAGGCCATTAAAACCTCACAACCCGCCTTCATCAAAATCTGACTCGCCACCTTGCGATTCGTCGCATTATCGTCTACTAACAGGACGCGCGCATGCACAGCATGTAAAGTCCCTGAAATCGAAAGATTTTCTTCTTTCTTCGTCTTCGCCGCTAAAGCCGAATCCCCTATCGCGAGTTTAATTCTAAACCAAAACGTACTACCTTTTCCTTCCTCAGACTCCACCCCAATATCCCCGTCCATCATTTTACAGAATTCGCGCGAAATCGCTAAACCTAAACCAGTACCGCCATAGTTCTTAGAAGTAGAATTATCGACTTGTTGGAAAGCGTTGAAAAGCTTCTGAAGATTTGCAGGGCTAATACCGATGCCGGTATCAGTCACGCGCACCTCTAATTCAGTCGAATCTGATGACACCGAAATAGGCTTCACCGTAATGGAAACAGAACCATTCTCCGTAAACTTCAGCGCATTCGAGGTTAAATTCGACAGAATCTGCAATAAGCGCGTCTCATCTGCCTTCACAAAAGCCGGAACATTTTCCGCTATCGTATAAGAGACCTTATTCCCTTTCTGATGCGCTAAGGGCGTAAATAAAGCCATCAAGCGATCGAAAACATCCTCTAACAGAATATCCGTGGGATGTAAGACCATTTTGCCTGCTTCGATTTTGGCCAAATCCAAAATATCATTCAAAATATGCAGTAGCGTCTCCGACGACTTGCGTATCGTTTGCAAATAATCCCGTTGATCCTCGTCTAATGGCGTATCGCACAATAAGTCCACCATCCCGATGACCCCGTTCATAGGCGTCCGGATTTCGTGCGACATATTCGCCAAAAACTGC
>JBJTMW010000086.1:0-6411 GCA_046070715.1 Aquirufa sp.
GTCTGGTAACCTGGCATTTTCAAATCTTCTGCCCAACGCGTCGTGTCAGGGTAATAATCTGACATAATTTTTGTCTCTCCTAAAACAGACAATGAATCACGTAAAAGTGATTCCACAAATTGACGGTATTCGTAATTCGTAATCTCAGTATCGTCCATAAAAAAGGCTGATACCGTCACACGACGAGGAAAGTTGATGGCAGAACGAGATGGATCCTCATCTCCTTGACCCATTAAATAGCTACCTGAAGGAACTAAAACCATGCCAAATGGCGTGGGTTGCGACCAGCCTTTGCGATTTACCGCCACAATTTCACCGTTGAAAACCCCTGGATCCTCTGTAGCAGGCTTAAAGAATAAGCCTTTCAAACCCTTCGACTTCGTTGATTTAGAAGAACTTAATGTCTTCCCACCCGTATTGCTTTTAGAACCGCAGCTCATCACCAAACTGGTTAACATTACCAGGGATAAAAGCCAGACTATTTTCTTATTCAGATTATGAAAATTCATATACCTTTTTAAATTCTTGTTTTTCTAAACGTTATGGCCCTTTTAAAATTGCCCTTCCTCAAAAATACCCCCCTCACAGAATTAACAAATTCCTCAAATTTAAAGGAATATTCTAACATTTGGATAGGTTTCAACATAATTTTCCAAGTACCCTCTATAAAATCCTAAACCGCGGAGTTCGAATGGGAGCCGGCTTCTGACGAAGCGTTCTTTCTGGGATACGAAACCGCAAAAACACCTCATGAGACAAAGGCTTCTTATTCAAGGCATTAGAGGTAGTAATATCCATTGAATAACCGATATCTAACTTATTTTGCAGTATCGAAACGCCTATTAATCCCATCGCAGCATCGCCGTTTCTATAGGCCGCACCCGCATAAATTAGTTTATTGTAAAAGAATCTGGCACCTGCTTCGGGTACGATTTGGCCTGAATAATACCGAACCAAAGCATAGGGCAATAAATCAAAGTAATCACTCAGCGGAATTTCCGCACTACCATGCAATGCGAATACGCGGTCTAAGGGCATCGAAGCGGTACCCCCATTGAAATCAAACTTAGGGGCAGTTAAGTGGTCTGCCGTAAGACCTATTTGCCAAGAATCTGTTGAATAAACGGCTCCTGCACCTAGATCGGGTTGCGTTTGGCTTACTGCTGACCCAGACAAGAGGGTTGCCAAAGGATCATTCGGATCTCTCACGCGAAAAACACGGCCATCGAAGGCTTTCGTTTGCAGCCCAAAAGATAGACCGAAAGACCATTGTCCGTCCCCTTTCGCCAAATGATAAGCTCCTTGCAATTGAATCAGTTGTTGGGAGACACCGGAGGGGGTTTTGTCAGCGTAAAATTGAATTCCCAGACCTCCTCTAGGGCTGATTCCAAATGAACCCGATAGCCAGGTGGTGCCTAAGGTTCCCGATCCGTCATTTGAAGTGGTGTAACCAGACCATTGGTCTCTGATTTGAAGGGCAACATAATTATTGGATTTCCAGCCAGAAAAGGCCGGATTAATGATATTCGAATTCGCTGAAAAAATACTGTATTGAGGACTTTGCTGCGCAAAACTAGCGAATGTGGTGAATAGCAAAAATGCCCCTACAAGTAGGGAAAAGCACCATTTTAATAGCCTCAATTTACACGTCATTCGTTGGATGAAAAATAGGTAGGCTAAAAATAATAAAAAAGCCTCAACGAAGGAGGCTTTTTACTTATTTATTTACTTGCTTGATGTAATGCTCGAGGGCACCGGTCATCGATGGCGCATTCGGCATAGGAGCTTGTATGTCCACAATCAAACCAGCATCGACTACAGCCTGTGCGGTTGTAGGACCAAAAGCAGCTAGGCGCGTATTGTTTTGCTTGAAGTCAGGAAAATTCTGGAATAAAGACGTGATTCCTGAAGGGCTAAAGAAAGCAATGACATCGTAGAAAACTTCTTCTAAATCCGAAAGATCTGCAGAAACCGTTTCATACATCACAGCCTCCGTTAATTGGAAGTCGTTTGTACCCATGTAATCTGGGAGGTCTTTTTGGCGTTTATTTGAACAAGGGAACAAGAATTTCTCCGTCTTGTGTTTCTTGATGATTTCCAAAAGGTCTAAGGCCGTTTTCGTTCCTGTAAATACTTTACGCTTGCGGATGACGATGTATTTTTGAAGGTAATTCGCCGTTTGCTCCGTGATACAGAAGTATTTCATATCGGTAGGCACTTCGATTTTCGCCTCCTTGCACATACGGAAGAAGTGATCAATCGCGTGACGACTTGTAAAAATAATAGCTGTGTGTTGCAGGATTTCAATTTTTTGCTTTCTAAAATCCTTGTAGGCAATACCTTGTACTTCAATGAAAGGTCTAAAATCGACCTTTACATTATACTTTTTTTCAATCTCAAAGTAAGGTGATTTCGCGTCTGCAGGAGCAGATTGTGTCACTAAAATACTTTTTACTTTCTTTAAACGACTCGTTTCTTCGGTTGCAGTTTTACTCATAATCATTCAATTTGGACCGGAAAAATACCAGCCTTAAAATTCAGAGTGCAAATATACGACATTTTTTGACAGAAGATTATCCTGCCTTAAATGTTAACCTGGAAAAATTAATTCCCTGATACCAAACAAGATAATCTGTCCTTCGATCAGCACGAGATAGGTAAATAAGAACAATTGGTTGTAGGAGAAACTTCGACGGAAGGATTGGAAAAAATAGATAAATCGAAGAATAAAATAGGCGTCTACGACATAGCTAAAAATGCTAAAATCAATCGTCATGGCTGGCCCGAGGTAAACGGCATAGAAACTCAATACGGCGAACAAGGCCAGAAAAAATTGCAGATTCGTTTGCAGTGATTTAAAGTAATGGACATTTGCTAAGCCTTTTAACTTAAATAAATCCGTAAAAAGGTAGTACACGAAGAAACGCGAAATAAACAAGAGGAAGGAAAGACCTAATTTGGAAAAGATAAAGAGCAGACTAGGCCAAATTTTCACAAAATTTTCCGGATTACTAAAAAATTCCTCCTTGATTCCCGTTTTCATGCCCGTCAAAAAAGCCAAACAGCTCGTCAACAAACTCAGCGTAAACAGCACCAGCAAGTTAGGCAAGGCAAAAGGTCGCCTCATCCAAACTTCGTCTTTCACTTCCCATCGAATCCAGTCTGAATACCGAAAAAAAGAAGCAAATACACGCGGATAGGCTGCATACAGGAAGCCTAAACAACAAATAAGTGCTAAAAAACTCAGCAAGAAAAAATTTGAATATACGGATCCCGAACGCGTTTCTAGGGAGAAGAAGTCCGCTTTTTCATGCGCAGTCACGGGCTCATCGCGCTCCAGAGTGAAATCTTCAGGCAATCCCGCTAAGTTCTCCGCATAAACGGTAAATATGACTTTGCCTTTCAAGCTATCCAGCGGCAAGCGATAGGTCTCCCCTTTCTTTAGAGCCTTGAACAAGGTTCCTTGCAGAAAGAGGTGGTAATTATCTTTCGGGTAAATAGCCAGAGAGGCTTTGGGGAAATCCTCCGGATGTATTTCCAAGGATTTCGAATGGTAATTATAATGTTTCGAGGAAACATAGGGCAAGAAACTTTTCCAGGCCTCTTGGTACACTAACCAGTCGCGCTCAAAGGAATACACCTTTTTCCAAGCAGCCTGAGTGGTGCATGCCATTAATAATAAAGCCCCTAAAAAAAATCTGCTCATCATTTTCCGCGTAGGAATCAAATGAGCAGATTTTAAAAAGAAAGGAATCATTCCTTGAAATTAATTCAAATTATTTCGCAGCTAACGCTTTGATCATCGTCTCGCCAATGTCAGCCGGAGAGTAAACCACGTGGATTCCACACTCTTGCATGATCTTCATCTTCGCTTCTGCCGTATCGTCTGCACCACCGATGATCGCACCTGCGTGACCCATACGACGTCCTTTCGGAGCTGTTTGGCCTGCAATAAAACCAACTACTGGCTTGCGATTACCATCTGCTTTAATCCAACGAGCCGCTTCCGCTTCCATACCGCCACCGATCTCTCCGATCATCACGATACCTTCTGTTTCTGGGTCGTTCATTAATAATTCAACTGCTTCTTTCGTTGTAGTCCCAATGATAGGGTCACCACCAATACCGATTGCTGTTGTTTGGCCTAAACCTGCTTTGGTTAATTGATCTACCGCTTCGTAAGTCAATGTTCCTGATTTAGAAACGATACCTACGCGCCCTTTTTGGAAGATAAAGCCTGGCATGATACCTACTTTACACTCATCAGCCGTCATAACGCCTGGGCAGTTAGGTCCGATTAAACGAGTCTCGAAGTTCGAGATATATTCTTTCGCCACGATCATATCTTTCGTAGGGATACCCTCCGTGATACAAATAATGACTTTAATTCCTGCATCTGCAGCCTCCATGATCGCATCCGCCGCGAAAGCGGGTGGAACGAAAATAATGGATGTATCTGCTCCTGTAGAAGCAACTGCATCCGCTACTGTATTAAAAATAGGACGATCTAAGTGCTTAGCGCCACCTTTTCCGGGTGTAACACCACCTACCACTTGGGTTCCGTAAGCGATCATTTGCTCCGCGTGGAAAGAACCTTCAGTTCCTGTGAAACCTTGAACAATAATTTTTGAATTCTTATTTACTAAAACACTCATTTCGTAGGGGTTATAATAACGTAGGCGAAAAATTTTTCCAAAGGTACAAAATATTGATAAAAATTATCAAAATCCTGATTGATAGACGAAATAAAAATGCGAACAATTTTTTTTGCGTAAATTCGAACTTTGATGCCTTTCCTATGTTGAAGCACCTTCATATCCAAAACTACTCGTTGATCGAACAGCTCGACCTGCATTTGACAGGTGGGTTGACCGTGATTACGGGGGAAACGGGTGCCGGGAAATCCATCTTATTAGGTGCTATTTCCTTGTTATTAGGCCAAAGAGCGGACGGCAAAAGTCTCTTCGATGCCACCAAAAAATGTATTATCGAAGGTCAATTTTCGCTCGTAAATTTTCCGCATTTACAATCGGTTTTCGAAGAAGAGGAAATAGATTTCGAAGAACCTTGCCTCATTCGCCGAGAAATCAACCCACAAGGTAAGTCCCGCAGTTTCGTAAATGACACGCCTGTCACGCTTGAAACCTTAAAACGAATCGGAAACGAATTAGTCGATATTCATTCCCAGCAAGATACCTGGTGGATGTCCCATCCCGATTTTACGTTAGACATGGTGGACGCTTATGCGCAGAATGAAGCCTTGAAAAAGGCCTATGTCTCCGCATTTTCCGCTTGGTCTGCAAGTGTTTCCGCTTTGCGTGCTTTAGAACAAGAATCGACGAAAGGAACACAGGAACTAGATTTTATCCAATTTCAATTTGATGAATTAAATAAAGCCCAGTTAAAAGAGGGCGAATACGAAGCTTTGGATACAGCGGTTCAAAAACTGCAAAACGCGGAACAAATCCAGGAGAAACTAGCCGTTTTAGCACAAGCACTAAGTGTTTCCGAGGTTTCAGCATTGCACCAAAGCCGCATCGCCTTACAGCAAGCTACCACTTTGAGCAAATGGGGTGAGAATTTTGCGAACTGGAAAACACGCATCGAATCTATTTGGATAGAATTAAAAGACCTAGGTGCCGAAGTCGAAGGCGAGGCAGAAGATTTCGTGTACGATCCACTCGAATTAGAACAAAAACAGAAGCGATTAGATTTATTAAATCGTTTATTGCAAAAATACCAAGTGTCCACAGTGACTGAATTAATCGAGCTAGTCGAGTCCCTCGATTTGCGATTATCGCAATTCTCTTCGATGGATACATTGATAGAAGACGCGCGCGCGCGTGTGGACGCTGATTTTATCATCGCTACTTCAGCCGCTGCTGATTTATCTTCATCTCGCTCTGCGGTTTTAGATGCCATATCCACAGCACTGGTGGTTTCCTTACAATCATTAGGCATTCCGAATGCGAATTTAACTTGGGAGGTGACAGCCAAAGAGCTAGCGGCGAATGGATCAGACAAAATCCAACTCCTTTTCTCGGCAAATAAAGGTTTAGCCCCTAAACCGTTTAAACAAATCGCTTCCGGCGGTGAGATGAGTCGTTTAATGCTTTCCATCAAACACTTATTAGCGAAGAAAAGAGCCTTACCTACTTTAATTTTAGATGAGATTGACACGGGTGTTTCCGGAGAAATCGCCATCAAAATGGGCCAAATGCTCAGCCAAATGAGTCAAGGACACCAAATCATTGCCATCACCCACCTTCCGCAAATCGCAGCGGCAGGATCCAAACACTGGTTTGTCTACAAAGATCACGCGGGATCGAAAACTGTTTCGAACCTTCGCGAGTTAAGAGAAGAGGAACGCGTAGAAGAAATCGCCAAAATGATCGGTGGACAACAAGGCTA
>JBJTMW010000087.1:0-5655 GCA_046070715.1 Aquirufa sp.
AAATAAAACGCCACGATATTACCTGATGCATCGATACCCGCTTTGAAATGATAGCGAACCGCTGGACGGTAAGTTCCACCCGTCATGTCATCCTCGCGCGTCCACATCACTAAAACAGGTTTCTTGATCAAACTCGAAAGCTCAGCGGCTTCTAACACAAAATCATTACTTAATCTACGGCCAAAGCCCCCTCCCATTTTGGAAATCTCTACCTGAATTTTATCAACAGGGATTCTTAAGAGGTCTGAAACCGCTTTTTGGGCAGGTTGAGGAACCTGAGTAGGTCCTGATAAAAGGACCGAATCTGCTTTAACATCAGCGAAGAAATTCATCGGTTCCATCGGACTATGCGAGATGAAGGGACATTCGTAGGTCGCTTCAATTACTTTAGTAGCTGAGGCGATCGCTGCCGTAAAGTCTCCATCTTTGCGCATCACTTGTGCCTTATCGGACTTCATACCTTCGTCGAACCATCTTTGGTGCGTTTCAGTACTTTCTAATGGAGCATCCGAACCGTAATCACATCGTAAACTAGCACGAGCTTGTAGAATGGAATAGGTATTCTCCCCTACGATTGCCACTTTATTTTTAAAGGAAACGACGTCTATAATTCCCGGCATTTTCTTAACGTCTTCAGCAGAGAAAGATCTCAACGTAGCGCCAAAAGGAGGACGTACGATTTGCGCAAACACCATCCCCGGCTTTCTAATATCTATTCCGAAAAGAGGCTTACCCGTAATGACATTTTTATTATCGACCCCCTTCACACGGGAACCGATGATTTTATAATCCTTGCGGTCCTTATAGGTAACTTCAGATGGTACAGGTAATTTAGCAGCGGCTTCGGCTAAAGAACCGTATGTCGCTTTTTGGCCTGCAGGTCCTAAGACAACTCCTTTTGCTGTTTTGCAAGTGCTTACGTCTACCTTCCACTGATCTGCAGCAGCCTGCATCATCATTTTGCGAACAGTTGCACCTGCTTTTCTAAGGCGCTCCCAAGAGTGTTTCAGTGCACCACTTCCTCCTGTTAATTGACGTTCAAAAAGCTTGGTATCTAAATTTGCTTGCTCGACATGCACCTGTGCCCAGTCTACATCTAATTCTTCTGCCACAACAACTGGGAAAGCGGTTTTAATTCCTTGACCAATTTCGGGGTTGGGGGAATATAAAATCACTTTTCCTAGGCTATCAATCGAAAGAAAAGCGTTAAAACGACCAGCTGATCCCACCACTTCCATGCCTGAGGCGTCCGCTGAAAACCAATCGAAACCTAAGGTAAATACGCCGGTAAAAAGGGCGGTTTTCTGAATAAAATCTCTTCTGGACGTTTTCATTTCTTGATCTTTTTAGAGGCTAATTTTACGGCTTCTTGAATACGGTGATAGGTTCCACAACGGCAAATATTGCCGGACATTCCATCGATAATTTCCTGTTCTGTGGGATGCGGATTCTTTTTCAAAAGACCCGCAGCGGTCATAATTTGACCGGCTTGGCAATAGCCACATTGGGGAACATCTAACTTATCCCAAGCCACTTGAACCGGGTGTTTTCCGGCAGGATCCAGTCCTTCGATCGTGGTTATTTGCGCATTGGATACGGCAGAAATAGGCAATACACAGGAACGCATGGGTTCTCCATTCACCCAAACGGTACATGCTCCACATTGAGCAATACCACAACCATACTTTGTCCCTAAAAGAGACAAATGATCACGTAAGACCCATAATAAGGGGGTGTTTGGATCAATATCCAAAGAGACCTTTTTCTTGTTAACGGTGCAATTGATAGCCATATTTCTATTTTTTCTTGATCAATTCTTTAATGCGAATATTTCTAAATTTCAACGGAGAACCATGTCCTAAGAACCCGATATGACCCGTTTTGTTTAATAATCCGGGATGTTCTTTGTGATCAGCCGTACCTTCTTTCGTTGCTAGCGCGATATCCCCGTCTAGAATCACTTCTCCATTTAAAATTACTTTAATTTTATTTCCTTGAGCGATTACCTCCTCTTCATTCCACTCTCCCACCGGTTTTAAGAAACCTTGCTTCGCTGGAATGATCCCATAAACCGAACCATGGTATTGATAAGGCTGAAGTTTCGCATAGATAGGTGCTGTATTGTCCAAAATCTGCAATTCCATTCCCACATAAGCCGCATCTCCCTCTAAAGGTGCGCGAATGCCTAAGCCATTATTGGCTCCAGGCGTTAATTGAAAATCAAATTTGAGATGAAAGTCACCATATTCATTTTGGGTATACAAATTTCCCTTTCCTCCTCGGGTCGGATCTACGACTAATTCGCCATTTACAGGATAATAATCCGTTGTATTTCCCGTCCAATTAAAGAGTGACGAACCATCAAAAAGTGCGGTAAAATCAGCCTCCGGAGCAACATAAGCTGCTTCTGGTTTCAATTCTTTCACATAAATAGTACGGTAAACGATGTGATTCCCATGAGCTTGCAACTCTATAGCATCTTTCAAGAAAATGGGAATTTTGCGATCCCAATAATTCTCTAAAATCGCATTATTGACGACTAATTCGCCATTTAAATAGACCGTCACCCGCTCGCCTTTCATGATAATTCGGAATGTGTTCCATTCATTAATGGGATTATCTGCCACTTTCAACGGATTCCGCGGATTGATTTGGTTATTATACAAACCTCCAGAACCCACCTGAGCACCTACATTTGTACGGGCAATATCCCAAATCTGCACCTGAGGAGATCCTCGCAAATAAATACCCGCATCTCCGTCTTTTTCAATTTTCCAATCCACATACATCTCAAAGTCTTGGTAATCTTTCACTGAACACAAATTGTCTCCATGTCCCGTAAAATGCAGCTCCTCTCCTTTCGCTTCCCATCCTGAACGCATCACTTCATCTGCCTTCACTTGCAATTTTGCTAACGTATCTGCGGATAATTGTCTACGCTTCACCGGATTAGCAACCAATCCTTTCCAGCCACGTAAATCTTGTCCATTGTACATCGTGTAAAAGCCACGATCAGTAATTTTAAAGGCTTCAGTCAATTTCTCTCTTACAACTGGATCTGTTATTTGATTGAAAACTTCTTGAACCCACTCCTTCGTCATTTGACCTCTGTATTCAGGATTGGCTAGGTAAAGCGCTGCTAAACCATCGACTGCGATTTGGCGGACGTTAGGATCTTGCAAACCAAGATAAAGCGTACGCATCGCTGAAAGTGAATTGCATTTTGCCAAACCCTTAAAGATCTGCTCCCGCGTCTCTAAGTTAGTTGTTAAATCCAACGCATTGCGGTAGTTCAGCACTTGCTGATCCACATTTTTAAACAATTTCGCATTGATCCGTGTAAAAGCACGAATGGCCTCTTCATTTTTTGTTTTTTTAGCTTCCGCATACAACCAGCCTAGGTTTTCCACCTCTTGTACGAAAGGAATCCAATTCACTTTTTGGCTAGCTTGCAGTGCAAAGGCAGTGATTTTGCTGTTTAATGTTCCATCTTGCCGAGTGATTTGAGTCATCGCCTGTTGCAAAGATTTTACCTCGTTTGGCAGTTCAGCATACCCTAATTTGCCCGCGATAATATCAAAATCTGCTACCGATACCCAATAAGGTAAGGCATAGAATCCAACCGCGCGAGTGGGTAAATTGGATTGAACGGAGCGCCAAACCAAAGGCTTCACCTCCGGCCATTGACGGGCAGAACCATAGACAAGTAATACGGATTTTTGAGCCAGGCTAGCATTTTCATAGTTTTCTAGAGCCTTTTTGAAGAAGTCATTTGCCTTAAGAGATGTACAAAAATCAGCTATTTCGAGATTTACCTCAGATGAAGAGGATAACAGGGACCAAACAGTCGCTAGATTATTTACGCCACCCACTTGCAAAAAAGCCAAGGCTTTTTCCTTCGGATAACCGGCAGGCATTGCTGTAACAGCCCAAGCCGCTTTATAGGTACCTACCGCTTTCACAAACGCTTGGGCGTGCGTGGCATCCCAAGATTTACTAGCCGCTTTCAAAATCTGAAGATCACGCGGCGCACTCAAATAATTCTTTAAAATAAAGGCCATCACCTGCGGTCTTGATGCTGCGTAACGCTGCAACCAAACCAATGCATCCAACTGAGCCATGGTTTTCATCTCCGCATTTTCCGACAAACCAATCGCTAAATAGGCCAGTAATTCCGCTCTGTTTTTCGAAATGGCTTGAATATAGGATTCTGTCACTTGCGTGGGATCATAGGCGCCATTTAAGGCATAAGCCGCTGATTTCAAGCTTGTAAAGTCGCCTTTCTCAGCTAGAGAACGGAGGCGATTTTGTTCCTTGCGGCTCGCGTCTTGTGCGAACACTGTGGTACTGATCAATAAAAATAGGAATAGATATCTCATCATTTTATAAAATATAAGGTGCGCGCATCGGTTGATCCATTAGGCGATTTGCCTCGTCATCACCCACAATGACTTGATTGAAGGTGTCAAATTTCAAGTTGCGGTGCACGCGCATCGCGATTAAACCCAGGTTAATTAAGGTGCAAGAACGGTGACCATTTTCCTCATTCAAGGCGAATTTCTTGCGGTTCTTAACTGAATCGACAAAATCCGTTTGTTGCATCACAGGATCCGGAAATTCGGCTAGTTTTTTCGCCAAATCCGGAATATCCGACTGCATATTGCGGTACAATTTTCCTTTAGGACCTTCGATATAGGCCACTTTTTCGTCTTTGGCTTCGCCGTCTAACACGATTTGGCATCCATCCGCATACGTATAGGTAATGCGATTAAAGATACCCACGGCGTCTTTATCTTGCACAGGCGCATCCACTTCGATGTAGACCGGTGACTCGTTATCTTTTCCCAGCATGTATTGTATCGGGTCCAAATAATGTTGCCCCATGTCTCCTAGCGCACCACCATCATAATCCCAGTAGCCTCGGAAGGTTTGGTGGGTACGATGCACATTATAAGGTTTGTAAGGCGCTGGCCCTAACCAGCTTTCGTAATCTAATTCCAAAGGCACCGGCTGCGGCGTCAAATCCGTCTTCCCTACCCAATAGAATTTCCAATCAAAACCGGTATGCTTGCTGACTGTAAACTTCAACGGCCAGCCTAAAAGGCCTGAATCGACTACCTTTTTCATCGGTTTCACGGTCGTATTCATTCCGTAGAAGTTACCTTCAAATCGAAACCACGTATTTAATCTAAAAATACGTCCGTGTTGCTGAACGGCTTCTTTCAATCGTTTTCCCTCCCCAATAGTTCGCGTCATCGGCTTCTCACACCAAATATCTTTCCCCGCTCTCGCCGCATCCGCCGCCATAATGCCGTGCCAATGGGGTGGAGTGGCCACGTGGACAATATCGACTTCAGGCAATTGAATCATCTCCCGGTAATCGTGGAAAGATTTTACTCCCTTTTCTACTTTATCTAATCCGAGCTGTAGGTTTTTCTTGTCCACATCGCAGAGCGCCACTACCCGCGTTCCCGCGTAAGGGATGTGTCCACGACCCATTCCTCCGGTACCGATAATGGCTTTTGTTAATTGATCCGATGGCGCTAAAAAGCCCTTACCTAACACGTGGCGTGGCACGATGCTAAATGCAGCCAAACCTAGAACAGATTGTCCTATAAACTTTCTTCTTGAAACTGACATGATTAAACAGGTTTT
>JBJTMW010000088.1:0-2669 GCA_046070715.1 Aquirufa sp.
CTACTTCAGTCAGGAATTTGGGGAGAAAGCACAAGAAATCGAAGGCTTTAATGAGGCAGATGACCGTACGACGATGTTTGATTTTTATCGGGTGGATACGCACCAGCGCTGGTTGAATGGCGGAAAATTTGACGGAGGTAAATTAACTGCGGCTGAAAAAGAAATTGATTCTTTCTACAGCGAATTGATAGCTTGGATTAATTCGAGCGAAGTGATTCAAAAAGGGAAATTCTTTGATCTTCAATACGCACAGAATGCGGATTATCCAAAAGATAAAGTCTATGCCTATTTGCGCTATACGGATAAGGGACGCAACTTAATCATTTGTAATTTTGATTCTGTGAATCACGATTTCAACATCGAAATTCCTACGTTAGCATTGGATATGATGGGAATTAAATCCTATGCGCTTAAAACAATTAAATCGTTCGTCCCTCCTGCTGCTCAAGCGGGAAAAGTCGAAGGAAATCGGATTCAAATCCCTTCTAATTCAGCTATCATTATTTCACTCTAAAAACCTATGAAAACATTTAACAAGCCGCGTTTAAGTATTGGCCAAATCTTTAACATGAGTGTCGGATTTTTAGGCATTCAATTTGGTTTTGCCTTGCAAAACGGTAATGCCTCTCGTGTACTTCAAAACTTCGGTGCAGATGTGGAGCAACTATCTTGGTTTTGGTTAGCCGCTCCTTTAACAGGTATGATTATTCAGCCGATTATTGGATTTTATTCTGACCGAACTTGGAATGGATTAGGCAGAAGAAAGCCCTTCTTTTTGACAGGAGCCATTTTAGCTTCAACGGCTTTGTTCTTTTTCCCTCATGCGGGTGCCTTGGCGAATTTTATCCCTCCTATGATTGTGGGGGCGGGTATTTTAATGATGATGGATGCGTCCTTTAACGTGGCGATGGAGCCATTTAGAGCTTTAGTGGCGGATAATTTACCAGAGGAACAAAATACGCTAGGCTTTTCGATTCAGACATTCTTAATCGGAATTGGAGCTGTAGTGGGTTCTTGGTTGCCGTATATGTTTGGTAATTGGTTTGGAATTTCAAAGGTCGCTGCAGAGGGCCAAATCCCTGACAACGTATTATACAGTTTTTATGTAGGGGCAGCTGTGTTTATCTCGGCAATTGTTTGGACGATTGCTACGACAAAGGAATATTCCCCAGCAGAAAGGGAAGCGATGGGTTTTGAGGATGAAGGTTCTAAAGATTCGATTTGGTCTGTTTTTCGGTATATCAAAGAAATGCCTTTCACCATGCGCCAATTAGGTGTGGTTCAATTCTTCTCGTGGTTTGCCTTATTTTCGATGTGGGTATTCTCCACTCCTGCGATTGCGCATCACGTCTACGGATTACCGATGGACGATCATAGTTCTCCTGAGTTCCAAAATGCGGCGAACTGGGTGGGTATTATTTTCGGTGTTTATAGTGCGGTTTCGGCTGTTTATGCCATCTTTTTACCACGTATCGCCAAGTCAATTGGAAATAAAGCAACGCATGCAGTTTCCTTAACAGCTGGTGGTTTGGGATTAATTTCTATCTATTTTATTTCTGATCCACAGATGCTGATTTTCAGTATGGTGGGTGTGGGAATGGCTTGGGCTTCCATTTTAGCAATGCCTTATGCGATTTTAGCCGGTTCCATTCCAATGTCTAAAATGGGCGTTTACATGGGTATTTTCAATTTCTTCATTACCCTACCACAAATCGTGAATGGAATTATTGGTGGTTCTATTGTGAAATATGTATACGGAGGCAATTCAATTTATGCGATTGTAACAGCTGGCGCATTCTTTATTTTAGGTTCTATAAGCGTTTTATGGATTAAAGAAAAGGCTTAGTATGAAGGTCTGGGTATTTTTGCTTTTCTCCTTTTTTGCTTTTTCTCAGGTAATTCCTTCAGCAGTTTTGCCTCGTATTCAAGCGGCCCGAGAAAAGCAAAATCCTTTGCTCATTGCGGAGCATTTTTATGGTCTTCCCTATGCCTCTCATGCTTTATCAAAAGAAAACCCGGAGAAGTTTGTTGTTGATTTTTCGGGTTTTGATTGCGTGACCTTTGTGGAGAATGTGTGGAGTTTATACCGTTCCAAAGGTATTGATTCTACATTCTTGCGCGAATTAGAACAGATTCGGTATGCTAGAAAGCCTATTTCCTTTGAAAATAGAAACCATTATTTAAGTACTACTTTTCTACAAATGGAGGAGAAAGGCTTGTTTAAACATGTCATTCCTCCTTCATATCGTGTATTAGCGGTTAAAAAAGTGGATTTTTTATCCCATTATTTGGCCCCTAAAAAAGGAATGATTGAACTTTCTGCCATTCAATTAATGGAGAACAGTTTAGGCCCTATCACCTACGTTCCTAGTGCCTCCTTTTCCCAAGTGTCTTCCTACCTACAATCGGGTGATGTGATCGCCTTTGTATCCAAGCGGAAAGACCTTGATTACCAACATGTAGGCTTTATTCGCCAGCAACAGGGTCAATTTTATTTAGTTCACGCTTCTCAAGATCGCAGGAAAGTGTGTCAATCAGTTGAATCAATTTCCGTATATTTAAAGAATCATCCTTCAATGATAGGATTTAATGTCTTTAGACCGGAATATGCCAAATAAACGTTACGATTTCGACCAAATTATTGATCGCCGCCAAACCCATTCATTCAA
>JBJTMW010000089.1:0-3836 GCA_046070715.1 Aquirufa sp.
ATAGCGCAGAATGTAGCTAAAATGATCCCAATAATAGGTTGCAGACAATTCTATCTGACTTTTTTCGCTCATTGCGCAATTATGTTTATCTTTGTCTACCTTTTTAGGGGATTATCCTTTTATTCATAAATCAAAACAAAAATATGCAAACTGTTGCTAATTTCAATTTTGCTGGTAAAAAAGCGCTAGTACGTGTTGATTTCAACGTTCCATTAAATGAGCGTTTCGAAATTACAGATGATACCCGAATCAAGGCGACGATTCCTACGATTCAAAAGATTTTGAAAGACGGTGGATCGGTTGTGTTAATGTCTCACCTAGGTCGTCCGAAGGATGGTCCTACTGAAAAATATTCTTTAAAACACTTGGTGACACCTTTGTCATTGGTTTTTGGCGTGAAAGTAAAATTTGCAACAGATTGCATCTCAGATGAGGCAGTTGAATTAGCGAACGGTTTACAAGCAGGCGAAATCTTGTTATTAGAGAACCTTCGTTTCTACAAAGAAGAAGAAAAAGGGGATGTTGATTTTGCCAAAAAACTAGCTCGTTTAGGCAATGTTTGGGTAAACGACGCCTTTGGAACGGCTCACCGTGCACACGCTTCTACTGCTGTCATCGGACAATTCTTCACTGATAAAGTGAGTGGATACGTCATGCAAGCGGAATTAGATAACGCGCAAAAGATTTTGGAATACTCAGAACGTCCGTTTACAGCAATCATGGGTGGATCTAAAATCTCGGATAAGATCTTGATCATCGAACGTCTGTTGGACAAAGTAGATAACTTAATTATCGGTGGCGGAATGACTTATACGTTTTCTCTAGCAGAAGGTGGAAAGATTGGAAAATCAATCTGTGAGCCAGATAAAGTGGAATTAGCGAAGCAATTGATTGAAAAAGCGAAGGCCAAAGGTGTAAACTTAATTATGCCATTAGATAACGTTTGTGCAGATGATTTCAACAATAACGCAAACCGTCAAACGGTAGAACGCGGTGAAATTCCTGATGGTTGGGAAGGTTTAGACATCGGCCCTAAATCGATCGCTTTATTCCAAGAAACGATCGCGAAATCAAAAACAATCCTTTGGAATGGTCCAATGGGCGTATTTGAGTTCTCAAACTTTGCTATCGGAACAAACGCCATTGCGGATGCTGTGGTGAAAGCAACGGAAGAAAATGGAGCGTTCTCTCTTATTGGAGGTGGTGATTCAGCATCTGCAGTGAATAACGCAGGCTATGGAGATCGCGTGAGCTACGTTTCTACTGGAGGTGGCGCCTTATTAGAATATATGGAAGGCAAGACATTGCCAGGTGTAGCGGCGCTAGAAGCTTAATATCACCCCAATATCAGATAAAATTGCAGAAGGCGAGGAAACATTCCTCGCCTTTTTGTATTTTAGTACTTTGACCTTGCCATTTCATGATTCAGCATAAAAACCCTGCCCATCTGCGTGCCACCTTCTTAAGCTTAGACAGTCGCCAGATTTATGAGCCTACGAAAACCGCTTTTTTTGCGGTAAGCGGACTAAACCATGATGGGCACCAATATGTGGAATCACTCTATCATAAAGGCGTACGCGAATTTATTGTCGAAGAATCAGCTTGGCATGGCCCCATCGCTGAAAAGGCTGCTAAATGGGAGCAAACCAATATTTACGTCGTTGAAAAAAGCATTGTCACCTTACAGGCAATTGCCCAACAACATCGGACTCAATTTCAATATCCTGTTATCGGAATTACTGGCTCGAACGGTAAAACCATCTGCAAGGAATGGCTTGCTACACTTTGCAATAATGCATTTACTGTAGTTAAAAGTCCTAAGAGTTTTAATTCCCAAATTGGGGTTCCACTCTCCCTCTGGGCGATGCAAGAGAAACACAATTTGGGGATTTTCGAGGCTGGTATTTCCCAAAAAGGGGAAATGGACAAAATCGAAGCGATGCTGAAACCAGACTATGGCATCTTTACGCATTTTGGTGAGGCACACGGCTCTAATTTCAGCTCTGATGAAGAGAAGCTTAGAGAAAAACTACAACTCTTTAAAAGAGCCAAAAAACTCATATACCGAGTTACAAATCTGAAAGATGATCCCATCAAGCGAATAATGGAGGAAATTAACCCTTCATGTGAATTAATTGGATGGAATACAATTAGCCCAGATAAAGGTTTGTTCACTTTTTGGCAAACAAAAGGCAAAACATCCCAAATCAAAGTTATCAAGGCAGCACAAAGCGAAACCTTCATCGATAGCTCTATCGAATTTAGCGACGAAGCATCACTTGAAAACAGTACGCATTGCCTGATCATGGCTTCCATTTTAGGCCTAAATAGAGACGAATTAAGTCGAAAAGCTCGCGCCTTAAAGCCAGTTTCCATGCGCTTAGAGATGAAAGAAGGCTTGCGCGGGAATACCTTAATCGATGATTCCTATAACAATGACCTCGATGGACTTCGCCTCGCATTACCTCTTTTAAAGAAAAATAAACACAAAAAAAGTGTCTTAATCCTCAGTGATTTCCTAGAAACAGGCATTCCTGAAAAAGAATTATATACCACCATAGCAGCGCTTGTTCGACACCAGAAAATTGATCGAATGATCGGAATAGGTGACCAAATCATCCGAAACAAAGCTATTTTCGACCAAATAGACGTCTTTCAGAGCACGGAAGACCTCATTTCTTCGGGACTCCTAAATACCATCAATTCAAGCCAAATTTTATTAAAAGGGGCCCGAAAGTATAACTTTGAGAAACTCGTTCATAACTTAGAAAATAAGACTCATCGAACACAGTTAGAAGTCAATTTAGATGCTTTACAGCATAATCTAGCCTACTTTAAAAAGGACATAGGACCAGAAACTAAATTAATGGTGATGGTCAAAGCCTTTGCCTATGGCACTGGCGCTATAGAAATAGCTACATTACTCCAAAATAGTGGTGTGGACTACTTAACTGTAGCCTATACAGACGAAGGCGTTTACCTGCGTAAACACGGTATTTATGTACCCATTATGGTGATGAATCCACAAATTGAAGAATTCGATAAACTGACAGAAAATGGTTTAGAACCAGAAATCTACAGCTTTGAATTACTCAAAGCTATAGACGAATACGGCACACAACAGGGCAAAAACATCAAAATCCACATCAAATTAGATACCGGTATGAGACGCCTTGGCTTCGAACCTTCAGAAGTCGCAGAGTTAGGCCAAAATTTAGCTCAAATGCCCCATTTGTGGGTAGCCAGCATCTTAAGCCATTTAGCAGCAGCTGATAGCCCACAACACGCTGATTTCACTGAGCAACAGATACAAAAATTCAATTCTGCAGCCTCAGAAATAGAAAAAAGCATTGGTTATCAAACAATCAAGCATATCGCGAACTCCGCTGCCATCCAAAGTTACCCCTCAGCACGACTCGATATGGTCCGACTAGGCATCAGTTTATACGGAATTACAGGCAATCCGAGTGTAAAAAACAAAATTGAAAACGTATTAACCCTAAAAACGTCTATATCTCAGATCAAAAACATCGCTCCAGAAGAAACAATTGGCTACGGAAGACGTGGTAAATTAGCCGGATCTGGTCGCATTGCTACCCTAGCTATTGGCTATGCAGATGGTTATTCTAGAGCCCTTGGAATGGGCAAAGGAAGCTTCGAAATCAAAGGTCATTTATGCCCGACCGTAGGCTCCATTTGCATAGCCGATAGCAAGAGTAGCAATGCGACCAGATCCGGCTAATTTACCACGTCTTCCGTAGCCAATTGTTTCATCTTGAGCGATGTTTTTGATTTGTGATATATACGTTTTTAGGGTTAAAACGTTTTCAATTTTG
>JBJTMW010000090.1:0-2520 GCA_046070715.1 Aquirufa sp.
GTTGTAATTAACGATCTTGTCGATCTCCAATATATCCCGTTCTAAGTCGAGGTGGATATTTTTTAAATATTGAATTTCGCGGTGTTTTTCGATCTGGTGCTCGCGCAAATTTTCAGCAAAAAATCCGAGCGTTACCGCAGCGAATAACATGATGAATTCTGTGAAATATTCACTTACTTTTTTAGGCGGGTGGTGGGGGTTGGTGTACTTCCATATTTGAAACCGTTTGAAAGCAAAAGATACTAAAAAAATCAAAATTTGGCTCAACTATGGACCAAATTTTGATTCAATAAAATGCTATTAGTCTATTACTTAAAAGGCAAATCATTGTTTTTATTTAAAGGAATTAAACGAAGTGAGCGGAAGTGCTATTTACTATACTATATTTAACTAAATTTGCTCCTGCTAAGCCTATTTTGGCGCAACTTATCAGCAGGTAATGCCTAAGAATGTTAAAATATCGGTGTTGATGGCCGTCTACAATACGGACTTTCAATTAACCAAAAGAGCCATTGATTCTGTTTTACAGCAAGATTTTCAGGATTTCGAGTTGATCATCATCGATGATGGAAGCACGGAAAATGACCGCAAAGCCTTGTTAGAATATGTGGAAGCTTACGAGGAGAAAATCGTTTATATCAGGCACCGCAATCGCGGGCAAGCTGAATCCATTAATCGCGGTGTATTGAATAGTGTGGGGGAATTTATCACCATTTTAGATAGTGATGATGAATACAAACCCTATCATTTGAGCACTTGTTTGAAGGAAATTGAAAACGTCGATTTGATCTGTTCTACCGCAGAAACGGTGGTGGATACGGTCGAAGATTATTATGTTCCTGATAAAAATGACCTGAGTAAGCCGATTCATTTGGATGATGCGGTGCTTTTTGGGACCTTATTTGGCCATCAAAAAGTGTTTAAAAGTATCGACTTTAAAGGAGGTTTTGCAGCGGATTCAGCTTTCTTTGAGCGCGCTGAGATCGAATTTAAAACGAAGAAAGTATTCCAAAGATCCTACATTTACTACCGCAATAATCCGAACAGTACTTGTGCCTTATTGAAGCAAGAACTCCTTCTGAACGCGAATTAATCATGCAACATCTTGTTTTAGCGTGCCATATTACGGGTGTGTATGATGTGAATCGGAATATGACACTAGCGGATGATTCCTATGAACTCGTGAGGGAATGGGCGGAATCGGTGGCTGCAGCGAAGTTGAAAGGCGTTATTTTTCATAACAACTTTTCAGATGAGACCTGTGCGACGTATTCGACTGAGCATATTTCTTTCGAGCGCATCACCTACAATCCGGCTTTTAATCCGAACGTCTATCGCTATTTCGTGTACCGCGATTACCTAGCTAAGATTACCCAAATTAAGGGCGTCTTTGTTACGGATGTATCAGATGTGACGTTAGCGCAAAATCCCTTCGTTCATCCACTTTTTACCGAAAATTCGGATTCCCTTTTCTGTGGAGATGAACCCAAAACCTTACACAATGAGTGGATGCTCGCGCATGCGGAGCACCTAAGGTCTAAAATTTCAGATTATTCCGCTTACGAAGAGCGGTTTGCTTCCGAATCACTTTTAAACTGCGGTGTTTTTGGCGGCGCATATCCCGTTTTTTTTGACTTTTTACAGCAATTATGCGATTTGCATTCAACCTATAATCACGATAATAAAACAGCCTATACGGGTGATATGGGAGCCTTCAATTACCTTGCTCGGACTCGATTTAACGAGAATTTACGCCACGGAGATCCTGTGAATACGGTTTTCAAAGCTTATGAAAATGAGCGAACAGATTGTTGGTTTCGACACAAATAAGGCTAGTTATTTGCCTTGTAAACACGGAGAAAATTCCCTCCTAAAACCTTTCTGATATCCTTGTTTGAATAGCCACGGGCGATTAATGCCTGGGTGAAAAGCGGATAATCTAACACCGTTTTCAATTGCTTAGGCGCAGAGTTAATTCCATCGAAATCAGAGCCCAATCCCACGTGATCTACTCCGATTAGTTTCACGATGTGGTCAAAATGTTTCATTAATTGTTCTAAATCAGGTTTGATGGCATTGCTTTCCATTGGATACTTGTCTGAAATAGCGGTGAAAGCATATTCCGTTTGCATGCCTGATTTGATCAAGGAGTCTATTTCTGTGGCGTGGTTTTTACGGAAAGCGGCATCTTTTTTGAAGAAATCTACATCCACGAATCCAGAAAAGAAGTTTAGATGGATCACTCCGCCATTCTTTCCTATGGCTATAATTTGCTCGTCTTTTAGGTTTCTAGACACAGGACAAATGCTGTAGGCATTGCTGTGAGAGGCAATAATCGGTTTTGTGGTCGTGTTAATCACATCCCAAAACGTCGCCTCACCCACGTGTGAAACATCGACAATCATTCCCAACTGGTTCATTTTTTGAACGACCGTTTTGCCAAAATCCGTCAAGCCTTTATGTCCCTTATATTCGGGATTCTTTTCATCCGCATGCGAGCTCGCCCAGCCTGGAGAATTG
>JBJTMW010000091.1:0-6632 GCA_046070715.1 Aquirufa sp.
GGGAGCATAGCCGAAAGTACCTCCGGGTGAACCGGAGTCGTCGCTGCATAATCAAGGTAGATCGGCTGTTGCATCATTTGGCAAATATAGGCACAAAAAAAAGCCCCGAAAAATTCGAGGCTCTCTTTCTGTTTAAACAAGAATTACTTCAAGTTCTTCACAACTGCTTTGAAAGCTTCTGGGTGATTCATCGCTAAGTCAGCTAAAACTTTACGATTTAAAGTCATTCCAGATTTATTGAATTTACCCATGAACGCTGAGTAAGAAAGACCTTCTTGACGAGCTGCTGCATTGATACGTTGGATCCATAAACCACGAAAATCTCTTTTCTTAACTTTGCGGTCACGGTATGCGTATTGCAAACCTTTCTCTACTTTGTTTTTTGCTACTGTCCAGACATTTTTTCCGCGACCGTAGAATCCTTTTGCTAACTTAAGGATTTTCTTTCTTCTAGCTCTTGAGGCTACGTGGTTGACACTTCTTGGCATAATTTTTTGTTTTTTGAAATGAGGCGAATCTGTTGATTACTTTTTAGGCCTACTTTCTGGTTTAACAATAACTTAAATTCTAATTAAAGACCTAACAATAAGTTAACGCGGTCCATATCAGATGGGTGAACTAAAGTAGCGTGAACTAAATTACGCTTTTGTTTAGTTGTTTTTTTAGTTAGGATATGGCTATGAAATGCGTGTTTACGCTTAATCTTACCAGTTCCCGTTACTTTGAAACGTTTTTTCGCTCCAGAGTTAGTTTTAATTTTTGGCATTGTTTGATAATTATGTAAAAATTAAATTTTGAAATTTGGAATGCAAAAGTAATGAAAATTACCCTATAATTCCAGCATCCCTTTGAAAATTATTTCTTGATGGCCTTAGGGGAGAAGATGATGCTCATTCGCTTACCTTCTAATTTAGGCATATCGTCTGGCTTACCTACGTCTTCCAGACCTTTAGCGAAGTTCAATAACAACATTTCACCACGCTCTTTAAACACGATTGTTCTACCCACAAAGTGCACATAAGCTTTTACTTTAGCACCCTCTTTCAGGAAATTAACGGCGTGTTTTAATTTGAAATTAAAATCGTGCTCATCCGTATTAGGACCAAAACGAATCTCCTTAATCACTGTTTTCGTTGCATTAGCCTTGATTTCCTTCTGCTTTTTCTTTTGATCATACTTGAATTTCGCATAATCAATGATCTTACAAACAGGAGGGACTGCTTTAGGAGAAATCTCCACTAGATCTAAATTCTGAGCTCCAGCTAATTCCAAAGCCTTCGCAAAGGGATAAACTCCCACCTCAATATTCTCACCTACTAAACGAACCTCCTCAACACCACGAATTAACTGATTGATGCGGTAGGGTTCTTCTTCTCTTCTGTTTCCTCTGTAATTGTTATTCGGGCGTAAAGCCATAAAATAAAATGGGTTTAATATAGATTAAATCGAAAGCTAAATCAAAATTAACGCAATTGCAAGCAAAAAGCGCATAAGCTCCTATTTTTCATAGGTCAAGGACTGGATTTCTTCTTGAGCCATCGCGATGAAAGCGTCCAAAGTCATCGATCCCACATCACCGTCACCTTTCTTTCGAACGCTAACAATACCTTCTGCTTGTTCCTTTTCACCTACCACGATCATAAAAGGCACTTTCGCGATTTCTGCATCCCGAATTTTGCGTCCCATTTTCTCGTTACGGTGATCAACATAGCCCCGCAAATCTTTTTCTTGTAAACGAAGGTATAATTCGTTCGCATAATCCTCGAATTTCTCTGAAATAGGAAGAACTGCAATTTGATCTGGGGATAACCAAAGCGGGAAATTACCGGCTGTATTCTCAATTAAAATAGCCACGAAACGCTCTAATGAACCAAATGGCGCGCGGTGAATCATCACCGGACGGTGTTTCAAATTATCAGAACCCGTGTATTCTAATTCAAAACGCTGTGGTAACTGGTAATCCACCTGAATCGTTCCTAACTGCCATTTACGACCTAGGGCATCTTTCACCATAAAATCAAGCTTAGGGCCATAGAAAGCCGCCTCGCCGTATTCAATCACGGTAGGCAAACCTTTTGCTTCTGCCGAGCGAATAATCGCTGACTCTGCACGATCCCAATCTTCATCGTTCCCAATGTATTTTTCTCTATTCTCTTTATCGCGTAAGGAAACCTGAGCTGAATAAGAGTCAAAACCTAAGGCTTTGAACACATACAACACTAAATCGATTACTTTCATAAACTCGTCCTCCACTTGATCTGGACGACAGAAAATATGCGCATCATCTTGAGTAAAGCCTCTCACACGCGTTAAACCGTGTAATTCACCACTTTGCTCATACCGATAAACGGTACCAAACTCCGCTAAACGCAAAGGCAAATCCTTGTACGAACGTGGCTTTGTCTTGTAAATCTCACAGTGGTGAGGGCAATTCATCGGCTTTAAGAAGAATTCCTCGTTCTCATCCGGTGTACGAATTGGTTGAAATGAATCCTTACCGTATTTTGCATAGTGACCTGAAGTCACGTACAATTCTTTACTAGCAATGTGTGGAGTAATAACGGGAGAATAACCCGCTCTCACTTGCGCACGACGCAAGAAGTTCTCCAAACGCTCACGTAATAAAGTTCCTTTAGGCAACCACAATGGCAGTCCCATTCCCACTTTTTCAGAGAAGGCGAATAATTCCATTTCCTTCCCGAGTTTACGGTGGTCACGGCGTTTAGCTTCTTCTAATAAAGTCAAATATTCCTCTAATTCTTTCGCTTTAGGGAAAGTTATCGCATAAATACGTGTTAGTTGCTTACGCTTTTCATCGCCGCGCCAGTAGGCACCAGCGACCGAAAGCAATTTCACGGATTTAATAAAACCGGTATTAGGGATGTGGGGTCCACGGCATAAGTCCGTGAAATTGCCTTGGTTATAGAAAGTGATAGAACCATCTGCTAAACCATCAATCAACTCTAATTTATATTCATCTCCCTTTTCTTGGAAAAAAGAAATCGCATCTGCTTTCGAAACGGAAGTGCGCACATATTCATTTTTCGTACGTGCTAATTCCAGCATTTTATCCTCGATTGCTTTGAACTGATCTGAACCAAATTCTTGCTCTCCTAAGTCAATGTCGTAATAAAAACCATTTTCGATGGCCGGACCGATACCAAATTTCGTTCCAGGATACAGCGCCTCGATAGCTTCCGCTAACAAGTGAGCAGAAGAATGCCAAAAGGTCTTTTTTCCCTCTGCATCATTCCAGGTCAATAATTGCAAAGCTGCATCCGCTTCAATAGGAGTGGAGGAATCCACTACTTCGCCATTTAAATTAGCCGCTAACACATTCCGTGCTAAACCTTCTGAAATAGACAAGGCCACTTGAAAAGGAGTGATTCCTTTTTCAAATTCTCTTACTTGTCCGTCGGGAAATGTAATTTTGATCATTCTAAAAAATTTGTGCAAAGGTACAAATTAAGGCGCAATGTATTGAAACCAGCACCTGATTAATTTTGAGATAACGAATCAGTTGAAACAGTCAAAGAATCAGACGGAATTTCAGTGCGCTTGCTAGGCAATAAACCTTGTTTGGCTAAATCAAAATAAACTAATTCTGCCTGCAAAGATTTCGTTTTAGGAAATACCTTTAACACTTGTTTATAAACCTGAGCTGCCTGGGTGTATTTTTTCATTTTGACCAAAAAACGAGCCCAATAACGCATGAAATAGGGATCCAATGGATATTTTCTCCAACTCGCTAAAATTTGTTGCTGGTAATCCAGCGCAGGAATTTTTCCTAATCCTTGCTCATAATAAATATACACTAAAGGAGATTCGTCAGCGGGTTTTTTATCCATCAACGCATATAATCTAGCCGAATCAGAGACCGCATAATCTTTCACAGCCTTTAAAATGGCCTTTTCGGAGACGGGCAACAAACTTGGATCTATTTTTTTCAAATAAAACCTACCTAAACTCATCTGTTTAGTGGCACAATAATTCTGAGCAAGTAAAAGTGAATTTTGAGGGGAAGAAAAATCGGTAATTTCAACCAATTTCGCTCGATCAATCGACATCGTATAATCCTCCACTTGCTGCTTTAAAATGGCAGAGAGAGCTAAATAGGCCGGTTCACCTGGATTGTCGCGCAAAGCTTTATCCATATCCTGATCCGCTAAGCCATAGGCGTGAAGATGTAGATAATTCTTAGCCCGCAAGTAGTGCAAGCTTGCACTAGGCTGATCTTCCAGTTGAAGTGTCAAAAACTGAATATTCTTTTCCGCCTGCTGACCAATAGCAATCGCTTGCTGATCTGGAATTCTCTCGCCCTTGGAGTCTGGGGAACTTTGGCAAGACCAGACTAAAAAACACCCTAAAACGAATACTCTTATAGCCATTTCAACACAAAATCAATCATCCAACGCACTTTAACGCCATATGGAGGATAGAAATTCTTCAATAAATTCGTTCGTTGAATCACGACCGATTTTTGGTTAGAAAATTCGACAAAACCATAGTGACCACCCGATTTACCGATACCTGAGTGATTTACCCCGCCAAAAGGCAATTCATTATGACCAAATTGAATCAAACAATCATTCACCACCGATGTTCCAGAACTCGTGTGGTCTAAAATGTATTGATTAAACTCTGTATTCGTCGAAAATACGTATAAAGCTAGTGGTTTATCCCCTTGGCGAATTTTTGCTGTTACCTCCATTTCATCTTGATAAGACATCACGGGTAGGATAGGGCCAAAAATCTCCTCCTGCATAATACGCATCTCAGACGTACAATTAATCAACACGGTAGGCTCGATAAAACAATCATCCGCATCGGTCCTACCTCCAAACAAAACTTGCGCTCCTTTTTCCTTCGCATCCTCTAATAAGGATACAATGCGATCAAAATGACGGCGATTGACGATACGGGCATAATCTTTGCTCTTTGCCACATTCTTTCCATAGAAGGTCTCAACCGTTGCTTCTAAGGCCTTCAGAAAAGAGAAATAATTCTTTTCGTGCAAATAGAGGTAATCTGGGGCGATGCAGGTTTGGCCATTATTCAAAAACTTACCCCAAGCAATCTTCGCCGCAGCCTCTTCCACATTCACTTCTGGACCTACGATAGCAGGCGATTTCCCGCCTAATTCAAGCGTTACAGAGGTTAAATGCTTGGCAGCCGCGGACATGACTACTTTACCAATGGCTGGGCTACCTGTAAAGAAAATATGATCAAATTTCTGCTCTAATAAAAACGTAGATACTGTCGCATCTCCTTCAAAAACAGCCACCTCACTTTTATCAAATAGAGACGAAATCATCTTTTGAATGAAAGCTGCCGTAGCAGGACTTAATTCAGATGGCTTCAAAATCACCGCATTACCCGCCGCAATCGCATGAACTAAGGGGCAAATCGATAAATTGAAGGGGTAATTCCAAGGGGAAATGATCAAACAAAGGCCTTTGGCTTCATATTGAATCAATCCTTTCGTTCCTAACAACATTAAAGGTGTTGAAACCGATTGAGGTTTCATCCACGATTTTAAATGCTTAATAGTATGGTTTATCTCACGCTTGACGCCCAGCATTTCAGCAATAACAACCTCTGAGGCGGGCTTTTTAAAGTCCGCGTACAAGGCACCACACAAATCCTCTTTGTGCTGCATTAAGTAGCTCTCAATTTTGCGTAATTTCTCGATTCGCTGTGAAGCGGAGGAAGTAGATAAACGCAATAGAGCGGATTTCTGAAGGGTAAGAACGTCTAGAATTTGATTTTCCATAGCTAAAAAATAAACTGTAATTTTTCCTCTAACTCGTCAAAATAATAATTGTTTCCACTCGGCTTACGCAGCGAATGACCCGCTACATACCATAAACCATCTCCAGGATAAACCGCTAAACTAGCGGATTTACAATTCTGATTTGCTTTATCGGCAGAAAACTCAGCGATAAAAACGTGGTTCATTAAATCCTGTAATTCGTCCCAATTGGAGAACGTTTTTTGTCCTTCTTCGCTGTCTTGATACGTAAAACTCAAAGAAGCAAAAGACATTTCTCCCTCGATCTTACGCCAATTTCCCTTGCGATCCATGAATTGAAACCCTAAATACAAGGGTAATTCTCGACCATCGATTTCGAACATCGCTTGCATGAATTCTTGAATCAAAGACTCCTGAGGCTCTAAATACAAAGGCACATGAGGCGTTGTATCATTCGCTTCTAGTGTTATAAATGGCTCTTGATCTTTAGGGGAACAGGATCCCGTAACGTACTCTAGAAAAGAAGAATTTAATCGATCTCTCCAAACTAAGGGCAATTCACCTTCGTATGTCCAGCTATCGTCCGGAACTAAACCATCCGCGATTAATTCTTCACGTGAAAAATCCGAACGGTCGATGTATTGAATTTCAATCGCAATCGTCGGTTGAGACGTATCAAATTGCAAAAAGGTAAAAACAGCTTCTAAGTGATAGGGAGCCGGCACATTAATGGGCGACTCATAGAATAATTTGAAACTGCGGGATAATTTAGTCGGGTTCATCTAAAGGGAATTAAGATACAAAGCTACGGTTTTCGCCGTATCAATTTTAGCACTCGTCGTATTTATGAAAGAAGGAAGACAAATGATTTCTTTAGGAA
>JBJTMW010000092.1:0-14127 GCA_046070715.1 Aquirufa sp.
AAATCAATACTTTTTTCATTTTATTTTTCTTTTAAAACGCTTTCGCGCCGTTTATTTACTCAAAATTAAATCAGCCGCCTTCTCCGCAATCATCACCACCGCGGAATTCGTATTCCCGGAAATCACATCCGGCATGATCGACGCATCCGCCACTCGCAACCCTTTCAAACCGCGAACGCGCAAAGTCGCAGGGTCACATACTGCCTCCGCATCCGTTCCCATCTTGCAGGTTCCGACTGGATGATACACGCATTCTGTGGCTTGCTCGATGTGTTTTTCGATTAGTTCTTCACTCCAAGGTCCTGATGGATAATTCAATTCCGATCCTTTTCTTAATCCGTCAAATGCTGTAGACAACACGATATCTCGTGCGATGCGCACTCCGCGCTTCAGTGTTTCGAGGTCTTCTTTTTCCGACAAATACCGAGGATCTATCACTGGCGCTTCGTGGTAGGCTGATGACCGCAGGCTGACGGTTCCTCGACTTTTGGGCTTTAATAAGGTTGGTAAAATAGTGAATCCATCACTCAACGGCATTTTTCCATAATCGTACATATCTTCAGCCCAAGCCGAAGAGAAATGTAATTGCAAATCCGGCACCTCCGATTGATTCACCGAATCAAAGAAAGCCGCGGCCTCTAAAGGACTCGATGCTAATGGCCCTTGTTTCTTAAACGTATAATCTAGGTAGTTTTTCACCCTCAAAGCCACGTTATACGACTGCCCCTTTGTACTAGCCTGCGCGTTCATATTCACAAACAAATGATCCGATAAATTCTTACCCACGCCTGCTATGTTTACTCGAGAATCGATCCCATGGGCTTTCAATTCTGCCGCATCGCCGATGCCGGAAAGTTGCAAGATTTGAGGACTTTGGAAGGCTCCCGCTGATAAAATCACTTCAGCGCCTTCGAATTCGATCGCTTTTTTCGAACCCAATTTATAACCTTTCAACCCGGTCACTTTTTCTCCTTGCATCAACAAGGAAGCTACTTGAAATGAAGTTTGAATATGTAAATTCTTTCTAGAAAGTGCCGGCTGAATGAAGGCCTTCGCCCCGGAAGCCCTTTCTCCATCCTGAATATTGAACTGAAATAAACCGGCTCCCACCTGTTTCGCCCCATTAAAATCCGGATTCGCCGGAATTCCCACTTTGGCACAGCCTTCGATAAAGGCATCACCAAAAATCGTCAAATGTCGATTCTTCGCCACCCGGTGCAAGCCGCCACTTCCGTGGTATTCGTTTTGAAAATCTTCGTTGTCTTCTGACTTTTTGAAATAGGGCAGCACATCCTTGTAGGACCAACCGTCACAACCCCAGGCTGCCCATTGATCATAATCCGCTTTATTTCCGCGGATATAGGCCATGCAATTAATCGCAGAACTTCCACCCACCGTTTTTCCCCGAGGCTGGTAAATGCGACGACCCCCTAAATGCGGCTGCGGTTCCGTGAAAAAATTCCAGTTTAAGTAGGTGTGATTTAACAAAGCGTAAGCCGATGGCATCGAAATACGCGGGTCTCTGAAATCTCCACCAGCTTCGATTAAAAGCACCTGATTCAGGGGATTTTCGGATAATCGGTGAGCCAAAACGCAGCCCGCCGTACCGGCTCCCACAATGATGTAATCAAATTTCATAGGATAAGTCTACCATTTTCTCTTTGAATATCCCTATTTTTGGCCAATAAACAACCAGCTGTGAGCAATTTTTCTGTCTACTTTTCTTTAGGCCTAGGGCACATCCTGAATTGGGCTGCATTAGACCATCTTTTGTTTATCCTCTCACTGACTTGCGTTTATGTGGTAACGGATTATAAAAAATTGCTTTGGCTGGTTACGGCATTTACGCTGGGACATTCGATTACCCTGGCTTTAGCGACCCTTCACTTCATTCAAGTAAATATCGCTTGGGTCGAATTCTTGATTCCTTGCACCATTTTAGTGGCCGCCATCAGTAACCTAATTCAAACTGATCAACGCTATAAGTACGCTGTGGTTGCCTTCTTTGGACTGATCCACGGCCTGGGTTTCTCGAATTATTTACAAAGTTTGTTAGGTGCAGAAAGCTCGATTTTTGCTCCCCTCTTCGCTTTTAATGTAGGTTTGGAAATAGGCCAAATCATCGTCGTAGCTGCTATTCTTACCTCCTCCATTCTTTCACTTCACGTGTTAAAATGGAAACAAACGGCTTATATCCAAGTTATTTCCGGCATCACCATCGGCCTGATTTTGCCGATGATCCTGGAGCGCTGGCCATAAAAAAAGCCCCGATTTTCATCGAGGCCTTTTCCTGAAATTTCAACAGACTAAAAGTCTTCATCTAATGAGAATGACATCGAATCCTTGTCAGACATAACGCCTGATTTTTGGTATTCCGCCACACGCTTCTCGAAGAAGTTTGTTTTTCCTTGTAAAGAGATCATCTCCATAAAGTCGAATGGATTTGTCGCATTGTAATGCTTCTTGCATCCCAAAGAAACTAATAAACGGTCTGCTACGAAATCGATGTATTGACACATCATTTCTGCATTCATACCGATTAGTGATACGGGTAATGCTACCGTTACGAATTCTTTTTCGATCTCTACTGCATCTAAAATGATTTCGTAGATACGCTCTTGAGGTAATTTATTTTTGATATGATCTGCGTACAATAAACACGCAAAATCACAGTGTAAACCTTCGTCACGCGAGATTAATTCATTCGAGAACGAAAGACCTGGCATTAAACCACGTTTCTTTAACCAGAAAATCGAGCAGAATGAACCTGAGAAGAAAATCCCCTCAACGGCTGCAAACGAGATTAAACGCTCTACAAAATTGTCTGATTCGATCCATTTCAACGCCCAGTCCGCCTTTTTCTTCACGCAATCGATGGTCTCGATAGCACGTAGTAAGTGGTCTTTTTCTTTCGGGTCACTGATGTACGAATCAATTAAAAGGGAATAGGTTTCTGAGTGAATGTTTTCCATCATGATTTGGAAACCATAGAAACATTTTGCCTCTGCGTATTGCACTTCTTTCAAGAAGTTATTCGCTAAGTTTTCGTTTACGATACCGTCGGATGCAGCGAAGAATGCCAAAACGTGTGAAACGAAGTGACGCTCGCCATCGTTCATCTTTTTCCAGTCCGCTAAATCTTGAGATAAATCGATCTCTTCAGCTGTCCAGAAAGACGCTTCCGCCTTCTTATAAAATTGCCAAATATCATCGTGCTTAATCGGAAAAAGCACAAAACGGTTGGGATCCTCAACCAATAAGGGTTCTACTGCTATCGTTGACATATAAATTAAATTGAACTCGAAATTAAGAAATTCTACCTGATATACAAGACCGACAAAGGCCTAAAATTGTTTTAAATTTTAAAAGAAAAATCCGCCGATTTGGACAACGAGCGCTGAGCCATACGGAGAGCGACCTGACGTATAATTCAGGTCATACATCACATTGAAATTAAGTCCAATTTTAGAACCGATACCCACACCCACCAAGACGGGATTCGAATAAGAGATCCCCGTATTATTGGACAAATTCGAATAATTCTCCACTTGTCCCGTTAAATAGGCTTGACCAATCACCTGACTTAGGGCCGGAACTTGCTGACGAATAAAGATTTTCTCACCTAATAAATTACTCGAATACGTGCCTAAAGAGCCATAATTCGCTGAATAGTATTGATAGGTTAATCCAAAACCCAAGATCGAGGTATTCGTCAACGAATAACCCACCATGGGCGAAACCCCGATACTGGTCGGATTACCAAAACTCAACCCGCTGATGCCTCCCCCAAAATTCAAGCGCTGGCGAAAAGGCAAATCACGCACGTCTTTTTCCACATCCAAATCCCCCACAGCGCCCTCCTCTTTAATGACCACCGGTTCTTGCGCGAAGACCTCGGAAACTCCTACAAAAGTCAGGAGTGAAAAGAATAAAAGTAGTTTTTTCATTTGGCTTAAATTGATTACCAAAATTAAAGGATATTTTTGTAAAATGAACTCCCCACAGGCTAAGCATAACATTGAAAATTGTGATCCGAAAACGCACATCATCATCAAAGGTGCGCGCGTGCACAATTTGAAAGGAGTAGATGTGGCGATTCCACGCAATGAATTGGTGGTTATTACGGGGTTGTCGGGATCAGGGAAGTCCTCTTTGGCATTTGACACTTTATTTGCTGAGGGCCAAAGAATGTACGTCGAAAGCCTCAACAGCTACGCCCGCCAATTCCTCGGACGGATGGAAAAGCCTGCGGTGGATTATATCAAAGGCGTTTCGCCGGCGATCGCCATCGAACAAAAGGTGAATACAAAGAACCCGCGATCTACGGTGGGGACCACGACAGAAATTTACGATTATTTAAAATTATTATTTGCCCGCATCGGACGCACCATTTCTCCGGTTTCCGGACAGGAAGTGCGCAAGGATTCGGTCTCCCATATTGTGGATTTTATTGCCCAAAACGATGGCAAAAAAGTCCTTATCCTAGCGCCTCTCGTGCACCACGAAGATCGCAGCTTAGAAAACGAATGTCAATTACTGATCCAGAAAGGCTATTCCCGTTTGAAATTCCAGGACGAAATCATCGCTTTGGAGGATTTAGTGGAAGATCCGACTCATTTGCAAAAGCTCGCCAAAAAACCGGCGGAAATCGCGATTTTAATCGACCGTTTGGTCTCTAAAAAAGACGACGAAGAAACGCAATTCCGTGTAGGCGATTCCGTGCAAACGGCTTATTTCGAGGGAGAGGGCGTCTGCTGGATTGAAATCGAGGGACGGAAGCGTGACGTATTCTCGAATAAGTTCGAACTAGATGGAATGGTTTTTGAGGAGCCTAGTTTAAATCTTTTCTCCTTCAATAATCCGTATGGTGCCTGTCGCCGTTGCGAAGGCTACGGCAAGGTTTTGGGTTTAGATCCTGATTTGGTTTTTCCAGATCACGATTTATCTGTCTACGAGGGAGCCATTGCGCCCTGGAGAAGTGAGCGAATGAGCGAATGGTTAAGTCCATTGCTTCGAAACGGGGTTCAATTCGATTTTCCCATTCACCGGCCATACAAAGATTTAAGTGCGGCGGAGAAAAAGGTATTATGGACCGGAAATAAGTATTTTGCTGGACTGACGCAGTTTTTTGATCACCTCGAAAAAGAGACCTATAAAATCCAATACCGGGTGATGCTTTCGCGTTACCGTGGCAAAACAAATTGCCCGGAATGTCAGGGTTCGCGCTTGCGGATGGATGCGGGTTATGTGAAGATTGCGGGAACATCGTTAGTCGATTTGGTGCTTTGGCCCCTATCAAAAACGAAGGCCTTCTTCGAAAACTTGGAGCTAAACGAACACGATCAACAAGTTTCGAGACGAATTTTAATCGAGATTAACAACCGTTTGGAATACATGGACCGCGTGGGTTTAGGGTATTTAACCTTGAACCGTTTGAGTTCTACGCTTTCCGGTGGGGAATTTCAACGCATTAAATTAGCGACTTCTCTTGGAAGTGCCTTGGTGGGTTCCATGTATATTTTAGATGAACCGAGTATCGGTTTGCATCCGCGGGATACGGAACGTTTGATTTCCGTGTTAGAGATGTTGAAAAACATGGGAAACACCGTGATTGTAGTCGAGCATGAGGAAGAAGTGATGCGTGCCGCGGATCAGATTATTGACATCGGTCCGGAAGCTGGGCGTCACGGAGGTAATTTGATCTTCCAAGGGAATTTGACCGAAGCTTTGGCAGACAAAACCACCGACAGCCATACCTTGCGTTTCCTCAGTGGCCAAGACCGCATCGAGGTGCCGTATTTCAGACGCAAGCCTTTGGCCCATATCGAAATCACAGGTGCATCAGAAAATAATTTAAAGAATGTGGACGTCGCGATTCCGTTAGGCATTTTGACCGTGGTGACGGGCGTCAGTGGCTCTGGAAAGTCGACCTTGATTCGAAAAATTTTGTATCCGGCGATGCTGCGTCTTTTGCAACAAGGCACCGAAGAAACGGGGCGATTCCGCGAAATCAAGGGAAGTACGAACAAAATTGCAAGTATCGAAATGGTGGATCAGCAGCCGATTGGAAAATCGTCTCGCTCGAATCCGGTGACCTATATTAAGGCCTACGATGCCATTAGAGCCTTGTATTCGGAATTGCCGGTGGCCAAAGCCCGCGGCTACAAACCCGCACACTTCTCTTTCAACGTGGAAGGCGGACGCTGCGAGGTGTGCCAAGGCGAAGGAGAAATCACCATCGAAATGCAATTCATGGCAGATATCAAGCTGCCTTGCGAATCCTGTGGAGGTTCCCGATTTAAGCAGGAAATTTTGGATGTTAAATTCCAGGAGAAAAACATATCAGAAATATTAGACTTAACCGTCGAAGAAGCCGTGGATTTCTTCCGCGAAAAACACCCGCGCATCGCCGACAAAATCGACCCGCTTTTCCAAGTCGGATTAGGTTACATCAAATTAGGACAATCCTCTAACTCCCTTTCTGGCGGGGAGGCGCAGCGCGTGAAACTCGCGAGCTTTCTAGGCAAAGGAAATCCGAACAAAGGTCGAACACTCTTTATTTTCGACGAACCCACCACCGGCCTCCATTTTCACGACATCAAGAAGCTCTTAAGGGCGATGAACGATTTAGTGGAGCAAGGGGATTCTGTCGTGATTATCGAGCACAATATGGAAGTCATTAAATGTGCTGATCACATCATTGATTTAGGTCCTGAAGGGGGAGAAAACGGGGGCTACATTTGCTTCCAAGGCACTCCAGAAGAGATGAAAGGCCTGAAAAATAACCCGACCGCCCATTATTTAAGTCAAAAACTGTAATTTCGTCCATGCCATCGTTCGCAAATATCACTCAGCTCGCAGAAAGAATCCAGTCCATCACGGCCGGACTTCACCTAGCGATTCCTGAATTGATCGTTGCGGGAACGATTCTATTCAGTCTGCTGATTGAATTATTTTTACATGGCAAAACAGAGAAATTCAGCACTTCATGGCGCTATTTCACTTGTCAAATACCCCTATTATTAGCCTTATCACTCAGCTTTCAACGAAATGAATTAGGATTAAATGGTTCATTTGCCTCCGGTTTGTTTGAAGCAAATGTAGGGTCGAATGCCATCAATACGCTGATTTTAGGAATTGGATTATTGCTCATTCTGATGAATCAAATCCACAAAAAATCCCTCACCTTCGAAGAGTTGACCGGTTTCCTTTCCATTTTACTAGGAGCTTTGTTGAGCAGTATGAGTTCGAATGCGCTGAGTTTGTTTTTGGCAATCGAATTCATGTCGATGGGGACTTATGTGCTAGTGAGTCTACGAAAAGAGTCTTCTCGGGCTAGTTTGCCCTATGTTTTGTTCGGATTAGGATCCTCTGCCTTGTTCATTTACGGAATTTCTTTGCTCTATGGTTTGACAGGAACACTGGACTTTACAAGCGTGGATTTCTCCCGAGGAATTTCGGTCGCGGATTCGTATTTGCGCGGTTTTGCGTTGGGACTTTTTGCCGTAGGATTGCTATTCAAGATGTCCTGGGCGCCTTTTCACCCCTGGAATCCAGACGTAATGGAGCAATTGCCAGCCCCTTGGATGACCTGGATTTCGACTGCCCCTAAACTTGCGATTGCCTTTGTGGGGGTGCGTTTACTTCCTGCTTTGCCCGTTTCCTTTGCGAACGAATTAGCGGTTTTAGCTATTTTGACGCTGTTGGTAGGAAATTTGGGAGCTTTGGGCCAAAACAAAACCAAACGTCTCCTCGCCTATTCCAGCATCGCGCATGGCGGATTTTTAGCCATGGCTTGGTTCTTTCAACCGATTCAGGCCTTAGATGCGATTCTATTTTATGGCTTCTTGTATAGCATCGCCAGCATGCTCGTGTTCTATTTAGTGGATGAGGCGCTTGCGTCAGATGTGCATGCTTTTGCTGGGCTGGGTTCTGAGAAACCCTTGCCAGCCTTTTTCTTATTAACAGGTCTTATCGCTTTAGTCGGTTTACCTCCCGCAGGAACCTTTATTGCGAAAATGACTTACTTCAGTTTATTGTGGTCAAACTATGAAATAACAACTTCCATTGGTCTGCTTATTTTACTCATTGTAGCCATTTTAGTGACAGCGATTTCGCTGTTTTATTATTTGAAAATTCCCTTCCAATTGTATTTCAAAAAATCTAAGCAAATATCGGATTTATGGAAGGAGTTGACTTCCCTAGAAATCTACTCTTACGGATTTTTAACGGCGATTTTGATCGCATCTCTCTTATTCCCAGCGGTGTTCACGAACCTTTGGAAATAGTCGATAAAAAAATAAAAAAATCAGCTTATTGGTCATTTATTTTGGCTAATTTTGGGCTTGATTTTCAAAATAGCCCCACGTTTCCATGTCTGATTCTATTAAGCACGAATGCGGAATTGCCCTCATCCGCCTACGAAAGCCTTTTCAGCACTACCTAGACAAATACAAAACACCTACTTACGGACTGAGCAAACTTTATCTGATGATGGAGAAGCAAGTCAACAGAGGACAAGATGGAGCCGGGGTGGCGAATATCAAAATCAACGTAAAACCAGGGCATCGTTACATTTCCAGATACCGTTCGGTAGAGCCACAAGCGGTGGCAGATATTTTTGGAAAAATCAATAAGAAATTCGCAAAAGCACATAAACTCGCTAAATCAGTCAAGCGCGAAACGGGTATCGACGCGGTACACGACGCTGATTGGTGGCAAGAAAATGTGGCTTTCACGGGTGAAGTACTTTTAGGCCATTTGCGTTATGGAACGCACGGTCAAAACGAGATCGAAAACTGCCACCCCATGTTGCGTCAAAACAACTGGAGAAGCCGTAACCTCGTGATGGCGGGTAATTTCAACATGACGAATGTGGACGATTTATTCAATAAACTCGTTTCGCTAGGTCAACACCCGAAAGAGAAAGTAGATACGGTGACTGTGATGGAAAAGATCGGTCACTTTTTAGATGAAGAGAATCAACGCCAATTTGGCAAATACAAAGACCAATACGAAAACCCCGAATTATCGGATATTATCGCACAAGAAATCGACTTGAAACGCGTTTTAGAGCGTTCTTGCAAGGATTTTGACGGTGGTTATGCGATGGTGGGAATGACCGGATACGGCGCCTCTTTTGTGGCGCGTGACCCCGCGGGAATTCGTCCTGCCTTTTATTATGTGGACGACGAAGTAGCCGTAGTAGCTTCCGAAAAGCAAGCAATCAAGACTTCCTTTAACTGTGCCTACGACCAAATCAAGGAGATTACTCCGGGCCACGCCCTGATCATCGACATCGAAGGCAACGTAAATGAAGTGCCATTCATAGACCGTTTGGAGCAAAAATCGTGCTCGTTCGAACGCATTTATTTCTCTCGCGGATCGGATCCAGATATCTACCACGAGCGTAAAAAACTTGGCCAGTTATTGATTCCTCAAATTTTAGAAGAGGTCCATCACGACCTGAAAAACACGGTATTCTCCTACATACCTAACACGGCGGAAACTGCCTTTTTAGGAATGATTGATGGTTTAGAAGATCATTTAGCCAAAGAACGTAAGAATGCCATCATGGAAGGTATTCTGTTCGAACAGGAACTCGAAGAATTATTAACCTTCCGTCCTCGTGTCGAAAAATTGATCTCAAAAGACGTGAAAGTGCGTACGTTTATCACCTCTGACGCTCAACGCGACGATATGGTGGCGCACGTGTATGACACGACTTACGAAGTAATCAACAAAGAAGTCGATTCGGTGGTCATCATCGATGACTCCATCGTGAGAGGAACCACGTTAGAGAAAAGTATCCTGAAATTATTGGATAAATTATCCCCTAAGAAAATCGTTATCGTTTCTTCTGCACCCCAAATTCGCTACCCTGATTGCTACGGCATCGACATGTCCAAGATGAAAGAATTCGTTGCTTTCCGTGCGGCTTTAGCGCTTTTAAAGGAACGCGGATTAGAAAATATTTTAGACGAAGTGAATTTACGTTGCTTGAATGCTCTAGAAAATGGAACAGCTGCGGAAGAAAACTTCGTGAAAGCGATCTATGCACCGTTTACAGACGAAGAAATCTCGAATAAAATTGCCGAAATCGTTCGTCCGAAAGGTTTGAAAGCAGAACTTTCCATCGTTTACCAAACAGTAGCAAACCTGAATGTAGCCTGCCCAGATCACCTAGGCGATTGGTATTTCACCGGAAACTTCCCTACACCGGGTGGTAACCAAGTGGTGAATAAATCATTCGTGAACTTTATGAAAGGGATCGAAGTTCGCGCGTATTAATACACGACTACGACTGCTCCGCGTTTTTCTTGCACCCCTTTTTCCGGGTAATCGATCGCTTGATAGCGTATGATATAGGCGTAGGTTTCTTGAGGAACTTTGGACCCATTATAGGTTCCATCCCAGGTAAATATAGGCCCTTTCGTGCTATACAATTGCTCTCCCCAGCGGTTATAAATTTCTAAAGAGATCACCTGCGTTCGTGATTTAGGATAGGCAGGGCTTGTTTCATTCCAATTATAAGACGGCTCAAAAATATCGTTATGCCCATCCCCGTTAGGCGTAAATACGGTAGGGGCGATCAAAATCGCATCGCATTTGTCCTCGATCTTCACACTATCCTTTAACTCACAGCCATCACTATCTCGCAAGGTAAACTGGTAAAGTCCACTGCGATTGATTTGTAAATCTTTGGAATTCCATCCTGAGATAATCCCCGGATTAGCTTGCCAAGAAACCTGCAAATTCAAAGGAGAAGGCACTAAAGATACTAAATAAGGTTGTAGCGGTTTATCATTGCAAATAATCCCATCGGCCTTTTTCACCGCCAAAGGATTCGTTGTAAAATTCACCTGCGTTTCCTTTTTAATCGAACAACCGGAGGCATCCTCCTTCAATTCCAGCGTATACTTTCCACTCGGCTTAGGCACGGTTATGAAACGCGATGACTCTCCCGTACTCCAGGAATAGCTGAAAGATGCTACCGGCGGTACTGCGGTAGGTCCTATCAACGCATTATCCTTGCAGATTAAGGTAAAGGAAGCGGGCAAAACAAACGGATCTAATAACTCCACATGATAAGCAGATGCGTCCAGCATATAATTCGTCAAACAAGCATTACTAATTGCCACCGTCACCACGTAATCCCCCGCTTTCTTAAAATCATAGGTCATTTCTGTACCTGTATAGGAATAGAGCAAGGTCCCCGATGGATTCAATGGAACTAATAAACCATCTGCATTCCGCGTAGGATCTAAGGTACTACGGTAAATTTTCCAGTCCAATCGGTCATTTTTAATCGGATCACACAGATCTTGACTCACTTTAAAGTGATAAGTCGTCCCATCGCAACTCTGTTGGATACTAGGGGTGGAAGAAGGTTTAGGCGTTAATACAATCGATAATGGCAGACCTAAACCACTTGAAGTTCCAGCGGCTAAACTCAATCCATTGCGAACAAAGGAAGCTCTAACCGTCCGCGTGGAATCTTGTAAGGAAATGTCCGGATTCACAATTTTTCCTAAGCTGGAACTTCCCTGAAAGGCTGCATAAATGATCGATCCGCTCGATGGATCACCTTGTAGTGCCCCTATTTTACCAGGACCAGACCACAAAAGACTCTTTGACCTTTGCATGGCACTCGAATCTTTTGAAGCAATCGAATATTGCCAAATCTGTGCATTCTGCCCTGCATTAGTCGAAGCATATACTATTTTACCATCGGCTGAAAACTCCACTCCATAAGGACTGTTCGCTAGCGGAATTCTATACCTAAAGGTGGTTTTTCCGGAAGCCACATCAAAATCATAAATATCGACTTGATTCGATGGGGGACTAACGTAGGCGATGGCTAACACTTTGCCATCCCGAGAAAAATGAGAGGATGCCGTGGGTCCCTTTACAGGAGTCTTCGCACTCGATTCGATAGGGGCAGAAATCCCCGCTTTAGACACTTTAAACGTTCGCAAAATCGTGGAATCTGCATCTTGAGTTTGTAACCAATAAAAATCTCCCCCACTTACCGCCACCCCAAAACGTTCCGCCGAAGGCGCGGGACTCAGAAATTGGTTTTTAAGGGAGACTCCCCCTTTTCCACTATTCAATTTACGATCGTATAGGCTGTAAAAGAGTTGATTTTGTCCAGCCGCATTCTTGTGCATGGTGAAGATGTAATATTCGGCCTGACAGCCCTTGCAGGTGGTTTTGGGCAAAATAGCCACCCCTTGAATCTGCGTCGTATCTCCATTTAATCCTTGCGCCACGAGGGAATTATCCTTTGCATAAACGCGCGAGCCATTGGTATAGAAAATCAAATCATTGTTCTCATCGGTCATTTTAGCCACACCCTCCGGCGTTCTCATGGGTCCTCTGGCTGCCGATGGAGTCGAAGATCCGCCCGTAAATTTCAAAGAAACATTAGTGCCAAAATTCCAGCCATCCTCTCCCCCTGCCTTCGGCTTCTCCCCGCAAATCTTCACCTCCATTTTTGCCTCTGTTGCGCAGCCAGACGCTAAATCAGTCACTTGGACAGAATAACACCCTGACTCCGAAACGTGAATCGTATCGGATGTCTGGCCTTTAGGAAACCAGGAAACTCCTACCGAAAAGCCTGGTTTTGATACAGAACCGAATGCATTTAACACCACCGGATCTCCTTTACAAATCATCAGCGTCGTATCATTCGCATCTTTACCTAAAATAAAATCAGGCAATGCGCCTATTTTCACGTCCTGGGGACCGTATATCGTGGTCACTCCGCTAGAGGTTACTTGTAATGACACTTTCTTCGTTCCAGGATTGCAATATTGATACACCCCCGTTCGAGCATTAGAGGTCGCGCCTGCCTCCCCAAAATCCCACAAATAGGTCGCATTCGCCGGATAAACATCCCGAATTTCGAAAACAGTTCCTGCCGGTGCATCCGTGCAATTATTGCATTGATTGATACAATTGTTTCTCACCTCGATCGTTCTAGGAACCTGAGCGATTGCAGATAGGGAAACAAAAAGAAAAAACAAGATCCGGTACATGGAATTGGAATTACCCACAAAATAAGTCAATAAATTGGTTATTGCGATGCATGAATGTAAATTGCTGAGCTATGTGGACTCGATTATCGCATTTAACCAGTTTCTTGATTTTGCTGAGCACGCTTTCGCTCTCCGCACAGGATCCGCAATTATCCCAAAACCTAGCCAACCCTTTACTCAACTCTCCTGCTTTCGCCGGCTTACTCGATCAAAATAAAGTCTACTTCACCCACCGAAACCAATGGCCGAACCAAGCGGCCAATTACCAATTTTCCGCTGCCGCTTTAGAAGTTAGCCTCGGAAAAATCAATAGTGGACTAGGTCTACTTATCTCATCGGACAAGCAATTTTCGAATCTTCAAACGACTGCAATCAGCTTACAATATGCTTATCACGCGAACCTAAATGAAAGGACTTTACTTTCGATGGGGATACAAGGTACTGGCGTATTTCGTAGTTTAGATTATAGCCATTTAACCTATGGCGATCAATTAGGCCAATTTTTAGTGAATGGCACGCTTGGAAATACGTTTGATCCCACTGCCCTTTCCTTTGTAAACAGAACGACCTACCTTGATCTTTCTGCGGGATTATTGCTCAATCATTCGAATTACTGGCTGGGCATATCGGCACATCATTTAAACCGGCCAAATCAATCCCTCATTCGCTCCAGCGACGACCTCATCTCTCCTAAATACGCCCTGATGACAGGATTAAGCCTTCCACTCTCCGAAGGAAAAAGTCTAAAGCCGGCCCTTTACATTAAAAACCAAGGCGCTTTTAGTCAATTAGACTTGGGCACCTACCTACAAATAGATCCATTGGTCATCGGTTTTTGGTACCGCGGATTACCATTAAATAAAAATTCTAGTGAATCAACATCGAGTCGAGAATCCCTCATCGGTCTCATCGGGATTCAAAACAATCGCTATTCGTTTGGCTATTCCTATGATTTTACGGTTTCAGGCCTAGGAATCGGATCTGGAGGAGCACACGAATTGAGTTTCTCCTATGTGTTAAACTGGGATTTTGGCCAAAGAAAATCCTTCCAACGCTACCGCCAAAGCATCGCTTGTCCGAAGTTTTA
>JBJTMW010000093.1:0-9428 GCA_046070715.1 Aquirufa sp.
TGCCATTTCCAGGCGTCTTGCAAGGCTTTTTCTAAACTAAATTGGGTTTTCCAACCTAATACTTGGTTGGATTTATCGGTTGAGGCATAAACGGCGGTGATATCACCTGCTCTACGGTCTCTGATTTCGAAAGGTACTTTCTTCCCGGTTGCTTTCTCAAAAGCAGTAATAACCTCCATTACGGAGCTTCCCTGACCCGTTCCGATGTTAAAGAAATCGTAATTTTTGGTTGATTTGCCTTCTATTAAGTGGGCCAAAGCCTTTACGTGTGCCCCCGCTAAATCCACTACGTGAATGTAATCGCGAATCGCTGTTCCATCTGGGGTAGGATAATCCGTTCCCCACACTTGCAAAGGTCCTCGGATACCTGCCACCGACTGAGTCAAGAATGGAATCAAATTAGCGGGTGGTCCGATCGGTAATTCACCAATTAAGGCCGATTCGTGGGCTCCAATAGGGTTAAAGTAGCGTAAGGCAATCGCTTTTAAATCTGAAGACGCTGCTACCGTGTCGCGAATGATCTCTTCACAAATCTGTTTCGAGTTACCATAAGGCGAAGTCGCGGGTTGAACGGGCGATTCTTCTGTGGCCGGAAGCGTCTCTGGTTGACCGTAAACGGTGCAAGAAGAGGAAAATACTAAATTAGTAAGACCGTATTGAGCCATTTTTTCTAATAATAGCACGGTTGCCGCTACGTTATTTCGGTAGTATTTTAAAGGATTCTCCACGGATTCACCTACCGCTTTGGAGGCAGCAAAATGGATAATTCCCTTGATGTCATATTTCGTAAATAATAGATCGTAGGTCTCTGGATGGTTCACATCGCCTTCTTCGAAAATTACCGGTTCTTTCGTGATGATTTCGAGGTTTTTAATGACCTTTTTAGATGAATTAGAGAAGTTATCTACGATAATAGGGGTGTAGCCGTGTTCTTTCAAAACTACATAGGTATGTGATCCAATGAATCCAGCTCCTCCCGTAATTAAAATTTGCATACGTAAATGATAAGAATTAAGGACAAATTTAGGGGAAAATAGGCCAAATGTCTTTAATTTTGTCAAAAATATACGTTCCTTATGACGGAAGCTGCCATTAAAGCCATGATTCATTTATTAGACGATTCTGATCAAGAAGTCGTAAGTATGGTGGAGCAGCAAATCCGGACCTTGGGACCCTCCATTATTCCCGTTTTGGAATCGGAATGGGAGACCGAAAGTTTAAATCCTATTCTTCAAACCAAGATCGAAAACTTGATCCACGATTTTCAGTGGCAATCGGTGAAGACGCGTTTGCAGCTTTGGAAGGAAGCGGGCGGGATGGATTTGTTAGAAGGAATGTGGATTTTAGCCACTTACCGCTATCCAGATTACAGTTTTGAGCAATTGAAAGTGGAAATGGATCAGCTCTATTACGAAGTTTGGCCACAGATGCGCGAGGAATTGCACCCGATGGATCAGGTGAAGGTGTTGAATACGGTATTGTTTGAGCAATTGAAATTTGGGCCTAATTCGAAGAATTTTCATGCGGCGAATAACTCCTTCATTAACAATGTGTTGTCCTCTAAAAAAGGAAATCCCATAAGCCTATGCGTCATCTATATGTGGATCGCTCAAAAACTGGGTCTTCCTATTTATGGAGTGAATTTGCCTAATCTATTCGTGTTAACTTACAAGCAAAAAGGCTTGCAGTTCTATATTAATGTATTTAATAAGGGTTTGATTTTCAATAAGATAGATATTGATAATTACATTGCGCAACTGAATTTAACGCCTAACGAAATTTATTATAATCCTTGTGCTAATTTAGAAATTATCCGTCGCGTGATTCGCAATTTGATGATGGCATACGAAAAAGCTGGCGAACAAGATTACAAAGATGAATTAACGGAGTTGATTGATCTGTTAGATTAAGGCCACAGTCAGGCTAAATTCTGGGAATTCTTCCCAGAAAACATCGATTTCTTCTCCGGTTGCCAGTTTTGCTTTTCCCAGATTTTGATCGAAATGGCTAATTTCTATTTCTTTCTGAAACGAAAGTCCCGGTTTTCCTACCGCTTTGTAGATAGATTCCTTAGCGGACCAGGCCAAAGTCAACAGATTCGAAGTATCCTTCCATTTTTCTAATTCCGTGGCGCATAAAAATCGAGGAGCAATTTTTTCGATGTTTCTTCCCGGTTTCTCCACATCAATTCCAATGCGTTTTTTACGTGAGCAAGCTGCGGCCACGAAGGGAAAAGAGTGGGTAATACTAATGTGACAGTCGGAATCTTGGAAAAAAGGTCGGTTGCGGTCGTTTTGGACAAGAACTAGGCCTTCAAATTCGGGTGACAGCTGATGTAAGCAAAACCTTGCTGCAAACGATTCCAGCTTTTTGATGGGATTTTCGATGGCTGGCGTTGACCAGGAAGCTGGAAAATTTTCAAAAAAGGCGATCGGTTCAGTGATTTTCCAAACCAAGATTTGGAACTCATCCGCGCTAATTTTTGAAAATATTTGGGGCATAAAAGGGAATATTTGGACGTAAAATTATCATTTTTGTAGCTAAATCGATGGAAATAATTTGAGTACGCTACAAATAGACCGTATTGATACCTTCTCTGGGCACCGTGGACCGGTTTATGCGCTAGAAAAGGGCGTGGATTCGCTCTTTTATTCGGCGGGATCTGACGGATGGGTGGTGCAATGGAATCTGGCTAAACCGGATTTAGGTAAAGTAATTGCCCAAATCGAGGGTTCCGTTTACGCCATGAAATTAGATGCTTTAGGAATCTTATGGATAGGCCATAATTACGAGGGAATCCAAGGAATTCAGGTGAGCGATCAAACACAAGCATTCGCTATTCCCACGAAAGGTTTATCCATCTTCTCCATCGCTTTTGTGGGTTCTAATGCCTGGATAGGGCATAATGAGGGATTAATTACGGTGGTGGATATGGCCACGAAATCAGTCGTAAAACACATCAAAGCAAGTTCAACAAGTGTACGCTGCTTCTGCGTTTTAGCGGATGATCGTGTGGCAGTAGGCTATTCGGATGGCTTTGTACGCGTGTTTGATGCAGATTTTCAATTAGTCCATTCGTTTAAGGCGCATGATTCGTCGGTTTTTTCGCTCCAAAGCAGGGGAGGAGAACTCTACAGCGTAGGTAAAGATGCGCGAATTAAGCGCTGGAACAGTGATTTTAGCTTGTTAAATGAGGTGATTGGCCATATTTATGCTATTCACGATCTGCAGTTTTCTCCGGATGGAAAATGGTTTGCGACGGCAAGTATGGATAAGACAGTGAAAATTTGGGAATGCGATACGTTAACCTTGCGAAAAGTGCTCGATGCGTCTCGCCATGGTGGGCACAAAAACTCGGTTAATAAACTCATCTGGTCTTCATTCGATGATTTGCTGGTATCGGCCTCTGATGATAAAAATCTCTCAGTTTGGAAAATTCAGTAAATTTTTTCCTATTTTAGCACTTATATATCTAAATCAATTCACATTGGAAGCTTCCTTTTCTAAATCTTTTCGCGGTTATGATGTCTCTGAGGTAGACGCTTATGTTCAAAGTGTACAAGACTTTGAGACCGATTCGCAAAATTCTTTGGCTAAATCAAATCAAAAAATTACCGATTTAGAGTCGGAAGTGGCGCGTTTAAGAGAAATTGAATCTAGTTTATTTAGAGCATTGAAATTAGCGGAAGAAAGTCAGCAAAACTTCGCCGCTAAAATGGAAAAAGAGGCCAAAGTAATCTTAGAAAAGGCAAACAAAGAAGCGGAAGCGATTAAAAAGAAAGCGGAAACCGATGCACAAAAACAAGCTTTGTTGACCGAAAACGAGCGTAAACAAACCTTAGCGCAAGCAAGTCAAGAATTAAAAGAACAAGAGCGTCAATTACGTAATTTACAAGAGGCTCAAAAGGAAATAGCCGCTCAATTAAAGCAAATTTCGGAGCAAACCTTAGGTTCTATTTCCCTATGGAACGCTACTGAATTAGTGAAGCCAGTGGCTTCCATTGATACTCCTGCTGCACCAGTGGCCAAAAGAGGTCGTAAGCCAGGTGTGAAAAATAAGCCGAAGGCGACGGCGAAAAAGCCGAAAGTAGCTGCGAAAGTGAAAGTCGCGAAACCTAAGGCAGCCGCAAAGACTAAAACAGTAGTGAAACCGAAAGCCGCTCCGGCAAAACGTGGCCCTAAGCCTAAGCCCGCCGAGAAAGCAAAAACCGAAAAAAACGCCGCGAAACCAGCCGCCAAATCAGTCACAAAACCAGCAGCGAAACCAGCTACAAAACGCGGTCCCAAGCCTAAAATCAGTTTGGAAACCGTATCTGACGAAGGTTTACCAACCTTAAACAAGGTATTAGAAGCCTTTGCAAAATCATCAGGTCCACGCGGTAAAGTAGGGGAGATTAATTAGGATGGCGAATTACCAGGTCTCTATTGATGACATACGCCTTTTTGCCTTTCATGGATTATATCCGGAGGAGCGAATTTTAGGGAATTGGTATACCTTGGATGTGCTAGTTGAATCGGAATCTCAGCCAAATTTTTCAGATGATATCGCGAATACCATCGATTATTCGATGATTTATGCCATTTGCAAGCAGGTAATGGCTAATCCCGTCGATTTATTAGAAACGGTAGCAGAAACGATTGCTCAACAAATCAGAGCTGAAATAAGGGAGGAAGTAGCCGTTTTAGTGCAAATTTCGAAGGAAAATCCTCCCATGGGAGTCTCAGCAGGACGAAGTACCGTCGTTTATCGCCTCGATTGAATTTTGTAAAGATTTATTGTGTAATTTTGGATAAGCTAAACAGAACAGATGCGTCACCAAGTTACCATTAAAGATATTGCCAAACAGCTGGGAGTTTCAGTTGCGACCGTATCCAGGGCTTTACGTGATTTGCCGGATATTCATCCAGATACGAAGAAATTAGTGTTAGATCTGGCTAAAGAGCTTGATTATCAGCCTAATGTCCTCGCTACTAGTTTAGTTAAATCGAAGACCAAAACACTCGGTCTTATCGTTCCCGATCTAGGTTATTATTTCTTTTCCACCGTGGTGAAAGCGGTTGAAGATGCGGCCATTGCAGCCGGATATTCCCTTTTGATTGCGCAAACGCAAGAATCTTTTGAGCGTGAATTGACGAATATTCAGAATTTATCTCGTTCCCAAGTAGAGGGGATTATCATCTCCTTGTCACGTGAGACGGTCAATTTTGACCATTTGACTCGTTTGCAACGCAGGGGAATTCCACTCGTGTTTTTTGACCGAGATAGTGAAGAGATTGATGCTTCGAAAGTGATGGTAGACAACGAGCAGTCTGCTTATGAGGCTGTAAAGCACTTGATTGAGAATGGATGCAAGCGTATTGCATTTCTAGCAGGCCCTAAGAATGTATCTGTCAGTAACCAGCGAAGAATGGGTTATTCACGCGCTCTTCAAGAGGCTGGAATTGAGTCGGATCCATCTCTCATCATTCATAGTGATTATTTCCAAGATTCGGCGATTGCGAAGACACACCAGATGATGAAGGAAGCGAATCGTCCGGACGGAATCTTGGTGGTTTCTGATCGCTTAGCGATTGGTGTTTTGATTGCCCTTCGCGAGCTAAATATCTCGGTTCCAGAAGAGGTAAAAATGGTGAGTTTTAATAACGAACCTATTTGTTCTTTGGTTTCTCCTACGATTTCCTCCATTGCGCAGCCTTTGGAAGAAATAGGCCGATTATCTGTTGAATTATTGCTCGAGCAAATCGAGCATAAAACCGATAATCCGGTCCCAAGAGTGGAAGTTTTGAAGACAAAATTAATTGTACGGGAATCTTCCGTTCACAAAAAATAATCCCCTTATTTTAGTCCCTTTTTTTCTTGGAAAAATAGGCAAAATTTTAGATATTTGTTCTATTGAAAAATACCGCTTTTCGCTGTGTTTTTCTCTTGAATCAAAACAGTTTTTATGTCATTACAAAGCAATGTTATCCCTATCAACATCGAAGATGAAATGAGAGGGGCGTACATCGATTATTCGATGTCAGTTATTGTGTCTCGTGCGCTTCCAGACGTACGTGATGGATTGAAACCAGTTCACAGAAGGGTGTTATTCGGAATGGAGGAACTGGGGGTTAGTTACAACAAATCCTATAAGAAGTCTGCTCGTATTGTCGGGGAAGTACTGGGTAAGTATCACCCACACGGTGATTCTTCTGTGTATGACACGATGGTGCGTATGGCCCAAGATTGGTCATTGCGTTATCCTTTAGTGGATGGCCAGGGTAACTTTGGATCCGTGGATGGTGATTCTCCTGCAGCGATGCGTTATACGGAGGCTCGTCTGAAGCGTATTGCGGATGAGTTGCTGTCTGATTTGAACAAAGAAACGGTTGATTTTCAGCCTAACTTCGATGATTCACTAGAAGAACCTACGGTTTTACCAGCTAAGATTCCTAATCTATTATTGAACGGTACCTCGGGTATCGCAGTAGGTATGGCGACGAATATGGCGCCTCACAACTTGAACGAGGTTGTAGATGGTATTTCAGCCTACATCGATAACCGCGACATCACCATTTTAGAGTTGATGCAATACATCAAAGCACCAGATTTCCCTACGGGAGGTACCATTTATGGCGTGCAAGGTATTCGCAACGCTTTTGAGACGGGTAGAGGCCGTATCGTGGTACGTGGAAACGCGACTTTTGATACGTCTAAAACGGGAAAAGAGCAGATCGTTGTTTCTGAGATTCCGTACATGGTCAATAAGGCTTCCTTGATCAAGCAATGTGCTGATTTAGTGAATGATAAAAAGATCGAAGGTATTTCAGAGATTCGCGATGAGTCTGACCGTCAAGGGATGCGTATCGTATTCGATTTAAAGCGTGATGCGGTAGCGAATGTGGTTTTGAATAACCTTTACAAGCATACGGCTTTACAATCATCGTTCTCGGTGAACAATGTAGCCCTGGTTAAAGGTCGCCCGATGATGTTGAATCTAAAAGACTTGATTCACCACTTTGTAGAGCACAGAAATGAAATTATCGTACGTCGTACACAATACGATTTACGTGAGGCGCGTAAGCGTGCCCATATTTTGGAAGGCTTTATTATTGCCCTAGATAACCTAGATGCGGTGATTAAGTTAATCCGTGAGTCGAAAGATCCGAATTCGGCTCAAGAAGGCTTAATGTCTAAATTCAACTTATCAGAACTTCAATCGAAAGCGATCCTGGAGATGCGTTTACAGCGCTTAACGGGTATGGAGCGCGAGAAGATCATGAATGAGTTTGCGGAGATTATGAGGTTGATTGAAGATTTGGAAGATATTTTGGCCAAACCAGAGCGTCAATTACAGATCATCAAAGACGAATTAACGGATATTAAACAACGTTATGGTGATGAGCGTAGAACGCAAATCAATATGACGGATGAAGAATTCTCAGTAGAGGATATGATTGCGGATGACGAGATGTTAATCACCGTTTCTGCTCAAGGTTATATCAAACGTACGCCGATCACAGAATACCGTTCACAATCTCGCGGTGGCGTAGGATCTCGTGCTGTAGCGACGAAAGATGATGATTATACGGAGCATTTGTTCTCTGCAACGATGCACAACTGGTTATTGTTCTTCACGGAGCGCGGTAAATGCTTCTGGTTACGTGTTTATGCGGTTCCAGAAGGGTCTAAGGTTTCCAAAGGTCGTCCGATCCAAAACATGATGAACATCGAGAACGGAGACACCATTAGAGCCGTGATTAACGTGAAATCCATTTCTGATCCAGATTACATCGATAATAACTTCATTGTGATGTGTACAGAAGACGGTACGATTAAGAAAACGTCCTTAGAAGCGTATTCTCGTCCACGTCAAAATGGTATCATCGCCATTACTATCCGTGAAGGAGACCGTCTTTTAGACGTTGCCTTAACAAATGGTAATAACCAAATCGTTATTGCTACTAACACAGGCCGTTCTGTTCGTTTCGAAGAGACACGCGTTCGCCCTATGGGTCGTTCAGCAGCAGGTGTGAAAGGTATTTGGATCGATGAGGACATTCCTACGGAGAAAGTGATCGGAATGGTTTGCGTTTCTGATCCAGAGGTACAACAATTGTTAGTGGTATCGGAGAAAGGATTTGGTAAGCGTTCTGAAGTAGAAGATTACCGTTTAACAAACCGCGGTGGAAAAGGGGTTAAAGCCTTGAATATCACGGAGAAGACGGGTAATTTAGTCGCTATCAAAGAGGTGAATGATAACAATGACTTGATGATTATCACCAAAGCGGGTATCTTAATCCGTACAAGTGTCGCAGAACTTCGCGTGATGGGACGTAATACACAAGGAGTTAAATTAATCCGTTTGAAAAATGAATCTGATGAGATTTCATCTGTAACGAAGATCGAGAAAGAGCCTGAACCAGAAGAGGTGGAGGTTTTAGAGGGTGCTGAGTTAACAGAAGGAGTTGTAGATGCAACAAATGCCGTAACTGAAGCTCCGGAAGGAGGGGAGGAGACCGCGTCTGAAGCTGCCTCAGACGAAATAACTGAAGAATAATACCTGAGCCCAGACGAAAGTCTGGGCTATTTTTTAATTAAATAAAACAATGAAAAAACTACTTTTATCCCTGTTTACGGTGGCTTTGGCGATGAATGCTTCATTTGGCCAAGCAGAAAAAGCACTAGTTGATGCACAAAAGAAAAACATCAGCGAAGCGATTAAAAAATCTGACGAAGACGTTAAAAAAGCTCCTACAAAGGCTCGTTTATGGTTAACTCGTTCTCAAGCTTATTTGGATTTAGCTTCTTTTCCAGATTCTACTTTTGCATTAACTAACCCGGAAGCGGCTTTTCAAGCTTTGGATTACGCGAACGAAGCGATTAAATTAGATACGAAAGACGGTAAAAAAGGATCTGTAGCAAAAGAGGCAGACCAAATGATGGCTGAAAAGAAGTTCTCTAATGCCTTTTTAAATATGGGTGTGGTGAAATACCAAGGGAAAGATTACAGGGGATCGCTTCGTTATATGGCGAAAGCCTCAGAAGTAGCGCCTAATGACACCACAACAGCAATGTATACAGGTGTTACGGCACAACTTTGCCAGGAAGACAAAATTGCACAAGCGGCATATGAGAAATACTTAAACATCGGAGGAAAGGATCTTGCGATTCTTTACGGTTTATCACAAATCTACAAGAACAACAAGGAAGAAGAAAAAGCGATTGGATTAATTGAAAAAGCCATCACTATTTATCCTGCAAATAAGGATTTGAAAGGGGAGAGGTTCAATATGTTGATCGCTTTCAACCGAATCGATCAAGCGATTGTTCAATTAACTCAAACAACAGCTAACGATCCTAAAGATGGCATTTCTTGGTTAAACCTAGGTTTATTGTATGAAAACAAGGTTTCTGGATTAAATGACGAAATCAGAAAGATTCAAGA